>JAJRBK010000171.1 GCA_028679495.1 Methanobacteriota archaeon | reverse complement strand
TATAAGCTGCATAGCGGCGTTCTTGTAGAGTCAAATTATTTATATAGTGACCAAGTATATAAAGATGAATTCTACGCCTCAGTGGCTTAGCTTGGTATAGCGCGTCCTTGGTATTCTTGGAGTAGACACAAAAAGGACGAGGTCGCGGATTCAAATTCCGCCTGAGGCTCTCTTATTTCATCTTCACCTGACCCTGAAACCATGTTTATAGGTGTTGACCACGGCACGCAGGCAATTCGATTTGCCACTTCAGATAACAGAAAGCTTGAGCTTCCAAGAGAGAACATAACCCCCACGTCTGTGATCCGTGACATTGAAGAGGGCTTAAATCTCAAATTTGATTTCATCAAGCTGATAGGACTCACCTACTCAATGGGTGACGGCATAACTGAGATCACTAATGTAAAAAAAGTGAGAAACAGAGGCTTGAAAGCTGCAGGGGGAGCGGGACGCTATGTTGGTGGAGGCACTGCTGTCTACGATGCTATTTCAAACTCCAACACTCCTGCCGTTGTTTTACCGGGCATTCACGACGAATCTAATATTGACTTTCGTATGAGATTCTTCAGTCACGGAGCATCTGCAGAGAAGGTGGGACTAGCTTATCACGTTGTGACGCGCTATGGTGACAGCGATTGCATCTTGTGTGACGTCAGCTCGAACACTGTATCTTTGGCAATTGCTGATTCGCGCATCGTAGGCGCCATCGACGCGGCTATTTTCGCCCCCGGAATCCTGCAGGGACCCCTAGATCTGCAGGCAATAAGAGATGTCGATATGGGACTAAAGACCGCTAACGAGGCGTTCTCTCGCGGGGGAGTTCAAAAGCATAACAATACAAATGAACGAGAGAAGATCGCCACACTTGCTCTGTACGTTGCAATGGAGATTAACGCATTACAGGCGTTGCTGCACGACTACTCAACACAAGGGACTGTGTTCTTGGCAGGCTCAGCAGCCCCAATGGTGAAAGAGTTGGTGGATGAGCTTTTAAGCACCTCATCTGTTCTGCTTGATCCGTGGTGCGCAGCGACCGGTTGTGCTGCAGTAGCACGTGATGTCTGGGAAGGTACCGCTGATATCATGGGAATTGGCGTCGATTTATGAGGGCATCCACAAAAGCTGTTTCCATTTTCCCACCTGCGTAGCTTATTGTAACTAACAGCGGCTGATAACCGACGCTCCGGCGATGTAAAGGGAATGTAAGACTGATTACTGACTACGAAAGGGTTAAATTAGATTGAATGGCTAATGATGCAGTGGAGGCCAACAAGTGAAAGAGGTCCGTATACATGGCAGAGGCGGGCAAGGCTCAGTAACTGCTGCCGAATTACTCGCCATTGCAGCTTTCGAGGATGGAAAATATAGCCAAGCATTTCCCTTTTTTGGCGTTGAAAGGAGAGGCGCGCCAGTTACTGCTTTCACCCGTTTAAGCGACAAAAAGATTCGCTTGCGGAGTCAAATCTATGAGCCTGATTATGTCATCGTCCAAGATGCGACACTAATCACCGCAGTCGATGTGACAGCAGGCCTCAAACCTGGTGGAATCGTTATCGTAAATTCAGAAAAGTCTGCAGACAACGTGGGCATAGACCAGCGTATTGACACTAGGACGATAGATGCAACTGGAATAGCACTCGAGATTATCGGACGGCCTATCGTCAATACCACGCTGCTCGGCGCGTTTGCAGGTGCTACGGGAGAGATCAGCATCGAGTCTATAAATAAATCCGTGTTAGCGCGATTCCCTGGAAAGGTGGGGGAGCTGAACGTGCAAGCAGCAGAAAAAGCCTATGCATTAATGAGCGCGCCAAGGGAGCCACAGAAGCACGTAAAGCAGCGTATACGCGCAAAGAGGGAATCTAAGGTGCAGCCTGAGGGCGAGAAAATTATCAAAGGCGTCATCGGAAGGCCAGGGACGTCAGAGGCCACAAAGACAGGCGACTGGAGAGTGTTTTACCCTGAATTCGACATGGAGCAGTGCATCCGCTGTGGTAAGTGCCTCGAAAATTGCCCCGATGCCGCGATTAGAGAACATGTGCTGCACGGTAAGAAGGCAGAAGAGGCAAAGAGACGAGCGGAAGAGCTCGAAAAAACAGGCAAGATAAAAAAGGCGGCTGCAAAAAAGGCACATATCCAATATCAACTTAATCCTGAATACTGTAAGGGATGTGGCATATGTGCAAATGAGTGCCCAATCAAAGGTATTCAAATGAAACTGGAGGAAAAATGAGATGATGCAAATAATGGAGGGCTCTCATGCTGTCGCGCTTGCTGTAAAAGTCGCCCGACCAAATGTGGTTGCAGCGTATCCTATTACCCCGCAGACGCACATAGTCGAAGATATATCCCAACTGATAGCAGATGGAGACCTTGCTGCCGAGTACGTGAAGGTTGAATCAGAACACTCAGCGATGTCCGTTTGTATTGGAGCTAGCGCAACAGGCGCACGAACCTACACAGCTACAACCTCTCAGGGTCTTGCTCTAATGCATGAGGTGCTCTTTAACGCTGCAGGCATGCGGTTGCCAATTGTGATGACAGTAGCGAACCGGGCACTTTCGGCGCCACTTAACATATGGAATGACCATCAGGATTCCATTTCAGAGCGTGATTCAGGCTGGATACAAGTTTATGCTGAGGATAACACTGAAGCAAGCGATATGACCGTTCAAGCGTACAAAATAGCCGAAGACAACAGGACTTCTATCCCAATGATGGTCTGCATGGACGGCTACACGCTGACCCACACGTACGAACCTATTGACGTGCTCGAACAAGACCTCGTGGATAGTTTTCTTCCACCTTACCAACCTATTGATGTCTTAGACGTCGACGATCCGAAGTCATTTGGCATGTTTGCTGATCCGAACTACTATACAGAATTTCGGTTCCAAAACCATAAAGCGCTCGAAGATGCCGAAACCGTAATGACGGAGGTGTCTGCTGAATTTGGCGAGATTTTTGGAAGGGACTACGGCGGCCTAATTGAAACATACCGATGTGATGACGCAGAGTACGTCGCGGTAGCTCTGGGGTCTGTCGTTGGCACCCTCAAAGATACGGTCGACGACCTGCGTGCTCAAGGGGAACGCGTCGGTGCGATAAAAGTCCGCTCTTACCGCCCATTTCCTGTAGCCGAGATACAAAGTGCTCTCACGGGTGTCGAAGCCGTCGGGGTGTTAGACAGAAACGTGTCGCTTGGTTTTGAAGGGGCGCTATTTACTGATATCAAAGCAAGCTTATACGGAAGTAAAAGCACACCAAACATGTATGGTTTCATCGCGGGGCTTGGAGGAAGGGACGTTACAAAACGCACGTTTATGAAGATGTTTAAGAAGATGCAGACGAGCAAAGCAGTAGAAGAAAGCGAATTCTCCGACCTTAAGCCAGAACTCCTAGAAGAGGTGTAAAGATGGAAAACAGAGGCGAGACACGACCACTAGACCTATTTTCTTCGGGGCATAGAGCATGTGCTGGATGTGGACCAGCCCTCACGATACAAGCGATTCTGCGTGCAACTGGTGCGAAAGTTTTCGTTGTAAGCGCGACAGGATGCATGGAGGTCGTTTCCTCTCAGTATCCACAATCTGCATGGAACGTGCCGTGGATTCATTCGCTTTTTGAGAATTCAGCTGCAGTGGCGTCCGGCATCGAAGTGGCGCTGAAGGTACTAGGCAGAAGCGATGACGGAAAAGTAGTGGTAATCGCTGGCGACGGCGGAACGGTTGATATAGGGATGCAAGCTATTTCTGGCATGTTCGAGCGTGGACACGACATTTGCTACATCTGCTATGATAACGAAGCTTACATGAATACAGGCAATCAACGGAGCGGTTCAACCCCATATGATGCTTCTACGACCACAAGTCCAGCTGGAGCTAAATCGTTTGGAAATGATCGACCCAAAAAAGATATGCCTGCTATTGCCGCAGCCCACGGCATCCCGTACGTGGCGACAACTTCCGTGGGCTATCCAAAAGACCTCACTACCAAGGTGCAAAAAGGAATTTCAGTAGACGGTCCGGCATACCTACAAATTCACGCTCCTTGCAATATCGGGTGGGGCTTTGACAGCGCAAAAACAATAGAGATCGCACGACTTGCGGTAGAGACTGGTCTCTGGGCGATGTATGAGATTGTTGATGGCAAGCTCACCAACGTTATGAAAGTCTCCAAGAGCAAGCCTGTCGAGGAATATCTTAAGCAACAGAGACGCTTTGCGCATCTATTTAAGATGCCCGGCGGAGAAGCGCAGATCAAGATCATTCAAGACAAAGCCTCTGCCAACGTCGACAGGCTCCGCGTTATCGCCGAAGAGGAATCTCGATAGCGAAGGGTTGATGTCACAGCGTGCCAACTTTCGTACATACGCACCACCCGCATAAGAGAGGCGCACTAGCGTCCCTTGAGCACGATACCAAGGAATATATCCGCGCTTATGTGCTTTGAGGGTGAAAAATAGCGTCGTACAGTGAGTTGAGATCTGCAGACACTTCGACAGGTGGATGGGACGATCGGATAACGGTTTCAGGGTCTTTTAAGAGGTGACCGGTTGCTATGCAAACAACGACCTCATCACCGTCGATTGCTCCCGCATGAGAGAGCTTTCGCAGCCCTGCGATTGAGGCTGCGCTTGCTGGCTCAACGCCTATGCCCTCTAGGCGTGCTAAGTCCTTTTGAGCCTTCAAGATTTCCTCATCAGTGACCGACGTAGCAAGCCCGTGAGATTCTCTGATCGCTCGCAGAGCTTTTGGGGCGTTTATCGGATCTCCTATTCTGATAGCCGTTGCCACGGTTTCTGGATGTGCCACTGGCTCAATAGCGGCAGCACCAGTTTCAATCGCGTGTGTTATTGGAGCCGATCCGCTTGCTTGTATGCCCGTCATCATAGGCACGCTTTCGATAACACCCAACTCGTGAAACTCACGATATCCTTTGTAGATAGCACTAATATTGCCGGCGTTGCCTACAGGTAAGATCACCCGATCGGGAGTATTGGTTCGACTACGTCCGTTCAACTGATCCACTGTCTCAAAAGCTATGGTCTTTTGCCCTTCTAATCTATAGGGATTGACTGAATTAAGAAGGTAGAAACCTTGTTCAGAGCAGACCTTTTGGATCAGTGTGAGAGCTTTGTCGAAATTACCTCTTATTGAAAGCACAGTGGCCCCGTGCATAAGCGCTTGAGCTATCTTTCCTAATGCCACGTACCCGCTTGGAAGAAGGACAAGCGCGGCTAAGCCAGCTTTCGCTGCATAGATGGCCATCGAAGCAGAGGTGTTTCCCGTTGAGGCACACGCAACCGTGTTTATTCCAAGTTCTAGAGCGCGCGACACGCCGACGGTCATGCCTCTATCCTTAAAGGAGCCTGTGGGATTCATCCCCTCGTGCTTTACATAGAGTTCTTTGATGCCACATTCTTCTCCGAGTCGCTTACACCGATATAACGGAGTACCCCCTTCCATGAGCGTTATGGGAGACCCTCGAATCGGAAGGAGTTCGCGGTACTTCCACACATGAGGGGGGGTGTTTGCTCGTTCCTCCAATTTAAAGCTTATCTTCGAGAGGTCGTACTTGATCTCCAAAAGGCCATCGCAGCTACATGTATTCATGACAGCTGAAATATCGTGCTTTCGACCGCAGTTGATACACTCCAAATACATATTATCCCCTCTCTTCGAGTTCTCTTAGTTTTGAGACGGCGAGTTCCGATGCGGCTGTGATTGCCTCGTCCGTCTTTTCGACCAGAGGACCTCCGCCCTGAGCCCGACCGGCCTTACCGCCGCCCCCACCGCCCAATACGACACACGCCTGTTGTACGAGCTGAACCGCATTAATGTCTCTTTTAAGCACGTCTTTACCCACCGTAACGACGATATTAGTCCGATCTGCATTGATTCCTCCCACGATCACTAAAGCATCGTCCCGCGACATCTCTTGCGCAGTATGCAGCAGCTCTTTCATATCAACATCAATTCTCCAAGTCGATATCCGCACCGTGTCTTGGCCGATTTTTACCTCCTTAGTAGATGGTGTGGCGATGCCTGCAGGCAATGAACTTGCCAAGGACTCAAATGCTGCATCCAACTGTATAAGCGCACGTTTCAACTTGTCGAGGTCTCTTGCGTTTAACGCATTTAAGGCTTCACTGAGTGAGTTGCGTTTAGACAACAAGGAGAGGAATTTAGCGCTTAGCTCCTTCAAATCTTCGTTTTGTTTACCTCGATCCTTCCATTCATTGAAGAACCGATTCACCGTAGCTGGCAATCGTTCTTCGGGGACGCGCAGGGCGCTTGAACTTTCGCTAATGATGCTATCACGCTGCTGATCATACACAATCGCCGCCATCCCGGCCGCAAATTCGAATCGCTCTACTCCGTCTTGTACTCGCTCCGTTCTGATTACTCTCAGGGGCCCCACTTTGCCGGTGCTCGTCATGTGTGTGCCTGCACACGCCTGTACATCGTCGCCAACGCTGACGACCCGAATCACTGAGCCCGGAGGGACCCCTCCTTGATAGAGCACAAAGCCGTATGTCTGTTCAGCCTCGTTGCGGTCCATCCACTTAGCATCGACTAGTATGTCCGACATGATTATCTCGTTAGCACGTCGCTCAATTTGTTTTTGCTCTTCGTCGGTCACCTTCTTGTAATGAGAGATATCCAGACGAGAACTACTCACGCCTTTTTGCGCGCCCTCTTGCCATACGTGTCCGCCGAGTACCTGCCTGATTGAACTCAGCAAAATGTGAGTCGCCGTATGGTGCCGTGCAAGTGACAATCGTCTTGTTACGTCAACCGTGCCCGTGATGGTCTCGCCAATCGCTAACGGCTTGATGTCTTTCACTTCGTGAACTATGACGTGATCAGCTTTGCGCGCCTCTGTAACCTGAACGTGAACGCCAGACGACGTGATGATCTGTCCTACGTCCTCTGGCTGCCCACCGCCTCCGGGATAAAAAAGCGTCCTATCAAGTATTGCACCATTGCCGGTTATGCCTATGATCCGTGCTTCAAACACTGTCCCCTCTGGCTCGTCGTAGAACAACTTGTAAGTGGGGGGGAGTTCAATAGCCATCCCTTGCTCTTCATCACGTGGCACCTCAACCCGTTCATGCGTTTCTGCCACTAACGAGTAAAAATCGTTAGGCACGTCTACACGCGAGCCTATTTCTTTTGCAGCGGCGGCAACCAGTTCTGGAGGCATTCCATGAGAATCGTACAGTTTTATCAACTCAGTTAAGGGCAGAGGCTGGCCTTTGTGACGTTGTGCAACAGTTTTGACAAGTCGTCTGCCTTTGTCAATCGTTGTTGCGTATTTCCGTTCTTCGTGTCTTATAATATCAGCAATTGTCTCTTCGCGTGCCTTGTACAATGGAAAAACGCTTTGGTGTGCTATATGCTTCCTAACAATATCTTCTAAAGATAATCCAGCCTGTAACGCGTTTATGGATCGGAGTACTTTACGTATAACGAGGCGCGCCAGATATCCCGCTTTTACATTTGAAGGCACG
>JAJRBK010000170.1 GCA_028679495.1 Methanobacteriota archaeon | reverse complement strand
GTGCGCAAGCTAGCGTATATCTCGCGCTCTTTCATTATGCTTCTTCTTTTGGCTTTGCACGACCTATTAACGTTTTAACGATGGCACTCACGAGGATTATGTCAGCAATTGATTTCGCAAATCGGTAGGGTATAACGACAAATCTGTACTTTATGTCAAAGATATTATGGTTAATGTCGCCAATCACAAGGCCCGTCACCCGTTTATCATTAGTATCGATCTTTATATCCTCTACTTTTCCGATGTAATCTCCCTTGTCGGTATACACGTTGAGGTCCATTATCTGAGTGAGTTCAATTCGCATTTTAACCTCCCTTTCTAATTTCGGCGCCAAACTCGTCTATGGATTATCGGCTAAAGTGATATATAGTTTGCCAAATAATAGCTAGATCGGGACTATTTTATGGCGTGGTCGTTTCGCATTGCAACAGTCAGAGGTATTCCGATTCTCATTAACATCACTCTTATCTTGATTATTCCCCTATTTGCATTCGTTTTTTCGTTGTCACCACCTCCTTATGGTTTTGCGAACGTGCCGAATTCGTTTATTTACGGAACGGTGGCAGCGATCATGATCTTTGTCTTCGTACTGCTCCACGAGCTCGGCCACTCGCTAGTAGCTCTTCGTTATGGGATAGAGGTGCATAGCATCACGCTTTATCTTATCGGGGGCGTTTCAGCAATTGAAATTCCAAAGGAACCGCGAAAGGAGTTCAGAACAGCACTCGTCGGCCCACTCGTCAGCGTTGGCCTAGGAGTGATCTTTTTAATTCCAAGCCTCGTTATAGTGACAGCTGTGCCTTCAGCAGCCAACAGCGTGCCCAATCTATTTCTACAGAACTTCGCCTACATCAACCTCGTGCTCGGAGGGTTCAATCTCATTCCTGCGTTTCCCATGGACGGAGGACGGGTCTTCCGCGCGTGGCTTGCCATTAGGCGACCTTACTTACAGGCGACCCATACTGCCGTGCAAATCGGCAAGATCTTCGCCATAGCAATGGGCATCATTGGGCTCTTTTTCAGTCCTTTTTTGATAATCATCGCTTTCTTCATCTACATTGCCGCGTCGGATGAGGAGCGCCAGACCACAATTGTTCAGACGCTGTCAGGGGTAAAAGTGCGTGATATTATGACAACCGACGTAGTGACGGTGCCCCCTTCAATGCCCATATCCCAGCTGATAGAATTGATGTTCCAAAGCAAGCACGCGAGTTATCCAGTCGTTGACAGCGAGAAGCTTGTCGGTCTTATTACCTTTGCTGAAGTGCATCAAGTGCCGTCAGATCGCCGGGATGATATCATGGTCGGCAATGTCATGACGCGGGACATTACGCCGGTGAGTCCAGACGAGGAGGCTTCGGATGTGTTCGTGGCACTCGCCCAAAAGCGCCAAGGGTCGCTCCCTGTTGTAGAGGGGGACCGAATCGTAGGGATTATTACGCAAAAAGACTTGACAAGTGCAATGAACTTGCTCGGCGAAGCGCGGGAACAGATCATAGGCCCTGATGGCACGGTGGCTAGGGCATAATGGAGTCGTGCGAGCTGAATGGGGGGCTTGATCGGCCTCCAGAAATTCTTGTTGTAGGCACGGCACATATTTCTGAAGAGAGCATAGACGAAGTACGTCGCACGATAGAAACAGAAAGACCGAATGTTGTCGCGGTAGAGCTCTGCCCGGGCCGTTATCAGGCCCTCACGCACCCCGAACAGCAGGGTGCGTCAGTTCGGGACATCCTATCGAGTGGCAGGCTTTATCAATTCCTCGTTCACTGGCTTCTTGCATATGTGCAAAACAAACTTGGCTCTGAGGTCGGGGTCAAGCCAGGAAGCGAGATGCTCTCAGCAATAGAGGCCGCGCACCGTGTCGGAGCTTCTGTAGCGCTCGTTGATCGTGACATCAATATCACGATCGCTCGGTTCTGGTCAAAGATGCGTCTCATCGAGAAGCTGAGAATGCTGATTGCACTACTAGGAGTCACAACGAGCGATGAGGAGATCGACTTAGACGAAATAACAAACGATGACGTCATTTCTCAGCTGGTGGCTGAGCTACGGCAGTTTAGTCCAAACGCTGCTCGTGTGCTCGTCGATGAGCGAGACGCCTACCTTGCGGGGAACTTGCTTAAGCTCCGTGGAAGAGTCGTCGCTGTTGTCGGCGCCGGCCACAAAGAGGGCATCAGACGATATCTCAACCATCCTGAGTTGATTCCTCCGCTTGAGGAGCTCAACAGCACCCCAAAAAAGCGCGTGCCTTTAACAAAGATTGCAGGCGTTTTGTTCCTGACGATCATAGTAGGGCTCTTCGCGCTCATCTTTGCCTCAGGCGCACCGCTCGAGATTCTCTTGCTGGCATTTGGGTACTGGTTTGCGCTGCACGCCATACTTGCTGGCAGCTTTGCCGCGGCAAGCAGAAGTCACCCGCTTGCAATAGCTGCGTCAGCTGGTTACGCTGGATTCAGTCCGTTCATCCCACTCCCGTTTCTCAAAGTGGGCGTGATTGCGGGCTTAATCGAAGCAGGCAAGCGCCCACCCACCACAGATGACTTTACTGGGATCACAAAAGTGACAAGCGTGCGAGAACTACTTTCGAACAAGCTTTTTAGGATTTTGATCGTAGCTGTCGCCGTTAACGTAGGAAGCTCACTTGCAACGTTCATAGCATTGCTCGTCATTTTCCCTATGACAGGTGTCAACGCGTACGATATCCTACACAATGCCCTTTCGCAGGCGTTAGGAGGTCTCGTGTAGACACATGTCGTACGGAACGACGAGCTCCAGAGAAATCCGAGATCTCTTAATAGCGTGGCTTGGAATATCATTTGCCTTCAGCCTCGCCTTTCGCTTACACGTATCTTTCACATCAGTTAGTGACACGCTTGTCACATTACTTGTGCCGTTCGTGATCGTTGGGTCAGGTTTTGTTCTCCACGAACTTTTGCACAAATTTTCCGCGCAACATTTCGGCTTTTGGTCAGAGTTTCGAGCAAACTACACCACCCTCGTGTTATCAATTCTGTTCGCTGCTTTCACGGGCATCGTGTTTGCTGCGCCTGGGGCGACGATGATCTACGGCCCGAGTATTACCAAGCGACAAAACGGAATTATATCTGCGGCAGGCCCGCTGTTGAATCTTGCCTTAGCAGGCTTATATCTCCCGCTCTGGCTTTTTGGTAATGGAATGTTGTTACGTACTATCGGACTATACGGCGTCGAAATCAACATTTGGTTATCTGCATTCAACCTATTGCCCATAGGAGTTCTCGATGGTAGGAAAGTACTCGATTGGGGGTTACC
>JAJRBK010000169.1 GCA_028679495.1 Methanobacteriota archaeon | reverse complement strand
CGTCACGGCGAGATTGATAGCAACCTCTGCGATATTCATCCCGTAGTCAGCGATGCGGTCGATGCTGTTGAGAATGCTGTTTGTCGGCACGGCGATATGCGCGTTCAGCTCACGTGTTATAGCTTCAAGACTCTGCAGGACGGGGATTTGTTTGCCTTTCGTCTCTATCGCCTGCTCAGCGAGCGTAGTATTACGCTTTGAGAGAGCCTCCATCGCAAGGCGCAGGATATCGTTCGACAGGCTGCTTGCTGTACGTATATCTTCTAGCAGCTCTGCGGGCATGCGCGCCTCGTTGAGCGCAAGAACGCTATGCGCTATGGTGGTTGCGTGGTCAGCGATGCGTTCGAGCGAGACTGCGGTAAGGTAAAACTCAAGGCTTTCGCTCCCTGCTATATCTGATGTTTCGGCGAACGGGGTTTTAGCGAGCGATTGAAGGCGCTTGAGCACAAGCAGATAGTGCCTGTCAACGTCACGATCGCGCACAGTGACGTCGTGTGCAAGGTCGGCATCTCCTTTAAGCAATGACGTGATCGCGTCGGTGTACATTGACTCAGCGATGAGATACATCCGCCGGATCGATTTTTTGACCTTCAGTTCGTTCGGGCTTGAGAAGTCCTGTATCACCACCGATGTGGCAGTCTCCTCGACAATCTCCATTCCGATGAGACGATAAGACATATCCCGTATCGTCTTTCGCTGCTCGGCTCGAATCTTCTGAGCTTTAAGCTCGAACGTTTCATACCCTGCTATGTAGATGGCAATAATGTAGCGTGCCAACGCGTCGTCGAATAACCCTTCAATAGAAAAAAGTCCACGCCCCCGTGGCTTGATGTGCTCACTCGGGGTTACTTTCAACGAGCCGTCCGGTAAGGCTGTCATAGCGACTTTAGACTGCTCTTTCAAACCGAGACGCATAGCCCACGCTTTAGGGAGCGAGACCGTATAGCTCGATTTTCCGGTAAGTTGTACCTTTCGTATCTCCATAAAAAGCCTCTAACTATATAGAAGATACAAATATACTTAAAGCGATGCCTTTTGATAATTATGTTTGTTTTTGCTCTTTCTCCTTTTGTCCACCACCATAAACGATCCTTTATGGTGGTACCAAGGTCAGGGTAACTAAAGACTACTACGCTGTATCGCGCGACCGTAGCGGTTATAAGAGCCGGCGTCTACTTACGACACCGACACCGTCGCGTTTGTCGTCGTGGTGGCGGGACCTACCGTCTGCACCGCCGGCGGCACCCATGAGCCGTTCAGCACGGCCTCTTGCGGCCAGTACGTACGCAACCAGAGCACGAACGCTCCTGACGGAGCGGGCAGCCAGTTGGATTCTTTGTTACCACCGGGAGAGGTGCGTTGTATGTAGATGTCGAGCGATCCGTCAGGGTTGTACGTGAGGTTACCGAGGTGCGGCGCAATCGTCGAACGGTTAAGCGGATTGGGCACGGGGTAGCCCTGGCTGTCGTACATGGTGACCGACCACAACGCGTTGACCGGCGGGGTGCTGTTACTCGCAAAGTGTAGCACGTAGTTGTTCGCGCCGGAGTACGGGACGCCACTTGCAGTGGTATTCGACGAGAAGTACAGATTGTCCTGCGGGAGGTTAGTGAACCCGCCGCCACGCAGTACTAAGGCGTCACGAAGCGTGTAGTTTGTCCCGAATACGCCGCCGCTGTACGTGGTATCCCAACCATTATTGTGGACAATGCCCTCGTTGATGCTCCCGGCAACTTGGGTGATCCCATCTTGATAACCCTGAGCGATCGCGTTCTGCATCGTTCCGTTCAGGCCGTTCCAGTTAAAGGGCGTGCCAGGGATGATACCGATCCGAGCCATCTGGTCAACGACGGGCTTGTCCACGCTGTGTGGGGGATTACCTCCTATAACGGTTGCCATGCGACCGTAGAACACGTCAGGAGTCATATTCGCGACCTCCGCAAAGGTAGCGGGAGTCCTGACATACGTGAGGTTCACGTTCGGATTCCCGGGCACGGTGGTCGGCGGCGTGTAGTTCGTGCCCCACGCGCTCAGCGGGGTCAAGGTGACGTTGTCCTGAAAGGCCGCCGCCGCGGGAAGATCGGCGGGACCGTTCTGCTGTGCCCGCCCTATCATCAGCACGGTGTTTGTCGGTGACTGCATCTTTGTCACGTTTGCGGGGAGCGTGCCGTTCCACCCGGGACCGACGAGGGCGAAGGCTCCTGACCCGTTCCCGGTGGTGCGTGATCCCAGTGACGCGAAGACATCCTGCCACGCGTCATACAGCGCGATCACGTAGTACCGACCGTTTGACGCAGGAACGCTCAGCACCATCGGCTCTTTTGTGAGGTTGAGCCATCCCTGCGCGTAGGCAAAATCGTAGGTTGCAAACGACAACGGTTGCGCGCTGAGCGATCCGGACGTTAGTTGAGCTTGATACGGTCTCGCGAGCTGGTTCACGGGTGCCACGCCAAGCGTTGCGTTCGGCGCCGGTACGGCGGTTTGGTGATCCTTATACACATCCGTAAAGACGAGGGGGTAGCCGAAGACGTACGCCGCCGCGGCGATCTGCCGTGCCTCGTCCGGCGTCGGCGACCCGGTCGTGGTGGGAATGGTGATCCCGTCGATCGTCTGGTTGGTGGAGGTGCTCTGGGTGGTCGGACTTGTGCACCCGGCGCTAGAGAGTACAATGACAATAACAACAAGGATGCTCAGCATCCAGAATGGCTTCATGTTGGATAAGCGCTGTATGCACGTTTAAATACATTATGCAATCTCACAGGGATAGTCACCTTCTTTTCTCCTTTTGTCCACTTCTTTCCTTGCTAGGAAACCACCATAAAGGAAGGTTTGTGGTTCACCATAAATCGATAGACTTATGGTAGTGATATGCTACCATAAAGGTAGACTTATGGTTAGATTATGGCGATACAAACCGATATTGTAGGACGCACCGCTCTTAATCGTCGCGCCGTTGGCTACGTGCGCGTCTCAACGAAGGAGCAAAACGAGGAGACACAAGTGCAACAGCTCCTCGCGCAAGGGGTACCACGCGAGCAGATCTTCATCGATACAGCGACAAGCGGCACCGTCCCCGCGTCTCAACGATCAGGGTTTCGCGCTCTTCTTGACTATATCCGCACGCATGGACACGACATAACGACCCTTTACGTCTTTGAAATATCGCGCATTGGTCGCTCATTCCTTGAGACGTTGGACGTCGTGCGGAGCCTCGAAGAGGAGTGCGGTGTGATCGTCTGGTCGTTGTCACCAAAAGAGGCGTGGACACAGACGACCGATCGCTCGATTCGGAACCTTATGCTTGCGATCTTTAGTTGGGTTGCAGAGCGTGAACGCGAGAACCTTAGTGAGCGCACGAAGGCCGGCGTTTTTCGGGCGCGTGGAGAGGGCAAGCATATCGGCAGACCCTTTAAGGAGATTAATTGGCGAAAGGTCGATGATTACCGACAGAAGGGGTTGTCGTGGTCAGCAATCTCTCGTGTGATGGATATTCCGTATAATACGTTGATTCGAGCGAAAGCACGACGGTCAGTATGACCATACCATGTTACGTGCTGTAAAGTGTGCTTGTAAGGAGTCGAATACTCTGATGAAGGATCTTCATAACCGCGGTGAGGGCTGCTGCTGTCGCTGCTCTGCCCCCAAGTAATGCCAAAATTATACCCAATAACGCCAGCAAGCCTAGCACGATCAGGATTACTGGATTAATGGCTACAATTAGTACTGCGGTTATGAGCCCTATCAATCCTATCAAAAGTTTGGTAGGTAGCTCCATCGGAATCTCAAAGAGCCCAATTTATTACCTTCAGCTTAAACGTAGCGTTTTAGTTTTTACGTACTTCTTGCTTCATATTTCGAGCCTCCCGCCGTTCTAGTATACAAGGTCTATCTGACAGGAGGCATATCTCCGAAGTATAATATCACGAGGAGCGAGAGGTGGTCGAGTTCCCCGAGAGGAACAGCGCGACT
>JAJRBK010000168.1 GCA_028679495.1 Methanobacteriota archaeon | reverse complement strand
ATCGCGTTTAACGTTCCTGCAGGACTGGGAGAACCGGTTTTCGACAAGCTTGACGCCGAATTAGCTAAGGCACTTATGAGCATTGGAGCAGTGAAAGGCGTCGAAATTGGTGCGGGCTTCCTGTCAGCGCGATTGCAGGGAAGCGAAATGAACGATCCATTCACCGCAGTGGAAGGGAGAGTCCAACCACAAACGAACATGGCCGGAGGCATACTCGGTGGCATTTCGACCGGCGCACCTATCGTGGCAAGAATCGCGGTTAAGCCGACGCCTTCAATCAGTAAGGAGCAAAAATCCGTCAATCTAGAGACGCTTGAAGAGGTGAACCTGCACGTCTCAGGGCGACATGATCCGTGTATACTTCCTCGAATAGTCCCTGTAGCCGAGTCAATGATGGCTATTGTCCTCGCAGATATGCTGTTACGTGGCGGTTTCATAAACCCTGTTCGTCTTTCTTAGTCCTGCGCTGATGACTATCTAGTAACAGCGCCTCATATTGGAGCTCACCTCAGAGTGCTTTGGTCGTCCAACAACTATTTATCGCCTGCTTGCTGTAACAACGCTACCTGCGTTTACACTGGCCTTAAGACATCCACGATTGATCAAAATACTTAACGCGTATGCACATGGAGACGAAGCATGTACTGATAGCAGGAACCGCGTCCCACGCAGGGAAGAGCGTCATAGTTGCTAGCTTATGCAGGCTGCTTGTCAACAGGGGTTATCGGGTGGCTCCTTTCAAGTCACAAAACATGAGTTTAAACTCGTGGGTGACTCGAGAAGGTGGCGAGATTGGCATCGCACAGGCAATGCAAGCATGGGCTGCAAGAATCGAGCCATCGGCTGATATGAATCCGATCTTGTTGAAACCGAAAGGCGAGATGGTTTCACAAGTTATCGTGCACGGAAAGCCGATTGGAGACCGAAAGGTCCGAGAGTACTACGATTCTGTCGATTCCATCTTCGCATATGTACGCGACTCCTTGCGGGCGCTCGAGCAAGAATACGATGTAATCGTTATGGAAGGTGCTGGAAGTCCTGCAGAGATAAACCTGTATGATATGGACATAGCAAATCTTCGCGTTGCACGATATACTGATGCTCCGGTAATACTCGTGGGAGATATCGAGCGAGGAGGTGTCTTCGCAAGCTTGTATGGCACGCTTCAGCTCTTGCCCAAAAACGATCAAAACCGAGTAAAGGGTTTCATTATAAACAAGTTTAGGGGCGAAAAAACGCTGCTCGAACCCGGTATTCAACAGCTTGAAGAGCTGACTGGTATTCGTGTTTTAGGTGTCATTCCTTACGTGCCGGTGAGATTACCTTCTGAAGACTCCGTATCACTGGCAGATAAATCCCCTGCGAAGAACAAACGCTTCGACGTCGCTGTTATAAAGCTTCCGCATATCTCAAATTTCACTGATTTCGAACCTCTTGAATCCATGGCATCTGTCCGGTATGTTGACTTAGGCGACCGAGTGGGCGATCCCGACGCACTCATCATCCCTGGTACAAAAAACACTGTAGATGATCTCCGAGCGCTACGACGCTCCGGGATGGACAAACAGATTTTGTCCTGCGCAGGGCGGGTTCCTATCTTAGGTATTTGTGGGGGATTTCAGATATTAGGCATGACAATAACGGATGAGGGCATTGAAAGCACAGAAGGGTCAAATCACGTGATGGCCGGCTTGCAACTACTGCCTGTCGATACTATATTTTGCTGCCTTAACAAGGAGACCAAACAGGTGCGTAAGCTTGTTACGGGGAACGGACCGATACTTGGCAGCATACAAAACCAGATCGTATCTGGGTACGAGATTCACATGGGAAGCACAATATCCCCTCTGCCCATATTTGACGACGATGGCGCACAGGATGCGACAGGCTTAGTGCTGGGGACCTACTTACACGGACTATTTCACAACGATAGCTTCTTAAACGCCTTTCTTGGATGCTTGGCTGAAAGGAAACATCGAGCCCCGTTAGGCGTGCGAAGCACGCTGGAAGTGAGAGCGAGCTACGAGCTTGAGTATTTACAGTCTGATTTAGAGAGCGATCCTTTTGACGATCTAGCGGCCGTGCTTGAGCACAATGTGGACTTGCCAGCGTTGTATGAGATTATCGGATTGTAATAGATGATGGAATGGCTTCTGATTCAAACGCTCATACTCTTTGTCGCTTTGTTGCTCGATATGTTTCTTGGAGAACCTCCCTCCATGCTCCATCCTGTCGTTTGGATCGGAAAACTCGTCGCACGATCCGAATCGCATCTCATCGTCGGGAGCAGGACGTCTCAGCGTCTGAGGGGGATTTTCATCCCCTTGACGATCATTGCGTTCTTCACTCTTTCCACCTTCCTTTTTCAATGGCTGGGCTTTCGCTTCGCTAGTGGCCACGTCGTGGCCTTGATCGTCTACGTCATCGTAAGTGCATACGTGCTGAAAGCGTCCTTTACTATTTTTACGCTGCAGAAAGAAGCCTTAAAAGTAGCCACTCTTACCGTTAGCGATATCGATAGCGCTCGCTTCAATCTAAGGGCCTTAGTCAGTAGAGATCGAGCTCACCTTGACCGAGCAGGCATCCTCTCGAGCATATGTGAGTCCGTCGGGGAAAACGCAGTAGATAGCATCGTAGCACCGCTTCTGTTCTTCGCCGTTTTTGGCATTACCGGCGCTGTCTGTTATCGTACAGTAAACACGCTTGATTCAATGCTCGGTTACCGAGACCATAGAGAGCACGTAGGCCTTTTCTCAGCAAGGCTTGATGACTGTTTCAATTATATTCCAACGCGTGTAGCAGTGATCCCCATGCTCTTAAGCTTCTATTTCATATCAGGAAAGGTAGCGCTTCAACGAGCGTGGCGCACGCTTAAAAGAGACCGGCAAAAAAAGAGGGCTGTGAACTCAGGCATACCTCTTGCTTTGTATGCAGGCGGGCTAGGAGTGAGACTCGAGAAGCCATCGACGTATCAAATCGGCGATCCGTGTCGCCCGATTACTTTAAGTACAGTCAATGACGCCGTCCGTGCTACACGATGCACAGCTGCCATAACCGTTGCGATAGTGGTGCTCCTTCTGTTTATCAAGTCCGCTGTGTGGTAAAAGGACGATATGCCGTGTCACAACACAAAAAAATTAAACCAAGAGCGCAAAGTGTGCCATAGATTGTATGCTTGACGGAATCAAAAAAAAGCAATTGACCACTCATGTCGATGAACGAGGTTTTTTTACAGAGCTCGTACGGCAAGACTGGCTTGGCGACGATTTGGTGCAACAATCTAACTTTTCTGTTAGCTACCCAGGGACTGTCAGGGCGTGGCATCGTCACACCAGAGGACAGGTCGATAATTTTGTCGTTCTACGCGGCGCTATCAAGCTTTGTGCCTACGATGATACGATTCAAGAGCTTGATGAGATTATTCTGACTGGCGGTGTGTTGCAGTCTGCCAGAATACCCGGGCACTATTGGCACGGGTTTAGGGTACTTGGTGAAGAGCGCGCCTACCTCGTGTATTTTGTCAACAAGTTATATGAATACGCAGATCCAGATGAAGAAAGACGTCCATGGAACGATTCTCAAGTTGTTCCACGTGTTATCAATGGAATGAGGGACGATCCTCGCTGCGGAAAATCGTGGGACTGGGACTACCTAAGTTTCAAGTAGACACCGATGAAGCGCCGTCTGAAGGATGAAGCGAAACAAGAATGTGGAGGTTCGTATGGTAGAATTGCCTATTGCTCCTGTT
>JAJRBK010000167.1 GCA_028679495.1 Methanobacteriota archaeon | reverse complement strand
GAACCCGTGATACCCTACGTCTTTAAGCGCGTTGATAACACTCTGCCAGTGAATAGAACCTTGTCCTACAATTGAATGTGTCTCTCTAACGCCATCATTGTCGTGAATGTGAACGTGCTTGATGTGCTTGCCAAATCTTTCAATTATTGAAGGTATCGGGATATCAGTCGTATTGCAGTGACCTACATCCAACGCGATTTGCACATATGGTGATCTGCATGCATCGACGATCTTGATCATCTCATCACCAGTCCAGCTCTCCTTAAATGCTGGTGGCAATCGTGGCATGTTCTCAACACATACCAAAAGCTTTTGTTGCTCTGCTTTTTCGCATATCTGCGAAAAAGAGTCAAGTTCATTTTCCTTTGCAATTCGTTCAAATTCGTCTAGGCTCCTGGGATAGCTGATAATCCCGGGATGGACAACAATGAGTTTGCACCCTAGTGTGCTTGCGTAGAGGATTGAGTTGAGTATTTCGCTTACGGATGCTTTGCGGATGTTAGGATTTATGCTTGCGAGGTTAACGCTGCAGAAAGGCGCGTGCAGCGTATATGTAAGAGCAAACTCTTGTTTAAGCTTGTTCAGCACGTCGACTCTAGGCGTGCTGTGGTGAACGTGTGGATACTCGGAAACAAGCTCTATGATGCTGAACGTGTCAGCTACATGCAGTATAAAATCAGAAATATCTGTCTCAATGGCTGAAGAGACGCCGTAATGCATAGCGAGACTCCGATTTGTCGCCCTACTGAAGGACCACTTCAGTAGGGGTATCTATCTCTTATCGGGTTTTATTCAGTTTTTAGCGCTTTAAGTGCTTTAACGACCATTTCAACGTACGTGTGTTTATCTGTTTTGTAATAGTCGCGAGCTCTTGCAGCCTCATCGCTTGCTGACTCTATCTCTGCAATACGCTTGAGCGTTTTTCCGGCGGTCTCCAGTATCCATCGCCTCCTCGTCTCCATGTCTACAACATTGATAAACTCCGGCCTGATCGAAACCTTAGTCTGGTCATCGCTCGTTTGATATACGTTGAGTTTGCCCACGACTGCAACAAATGCAGGAGGCTCAATCGAGCTCAGCTGCGTAATTGCTTGCTGCTGATACTGGCCAGCATAAATCGCAAAGACGCCAGTCGGATCAGCAATACGTGCGCGCCAGTAATCTGAATCCACACCAACGTTCTCCTTCTCTGTTAACGTTCCCACAACGAATAGACGGTTGCACTTGGCCCCAGTCGGCGTTAATAAAAACTGTGGGGCGTAGGTGTCGTCGTGCTCCTTGTAAGAAAGCGTTGAATCACTCAGCTCTTTGGCGTAGACACGTCTTGCCACCTCACGTTGTTTTACTGACATTAGAGATATCCCTCCGACCGTTCGAGAATAGAGTCAATGTCTTGCTCGTCTATCGTTTGCAGTTTTGCAAAGTCCGTTACGAGCAGCCAACGCGGCGTTTTGTTTCCACGTAAAACGTAGTATCGTCCGATGACTAGACTTTTTATCTTGTCAGCCACGACGTTGTGGTCTAGCGCTTCTATAGCCATCTCTTTTGCATCCTCAAGCGTAATACCGGTGAGTCTCTCGGTAAGCTCGCGATTGAAAAGAACATCGGTCACTACATCGCCGTTGTCAAGCACACCTTTTACGCGTAAGTCATACACGCCACTTACTTTACCGTGCTCTGTGCAGTAGCCCTTAACGATGACCCGGTTGCACTCTGGACACCGCTTTATTAGGCCAGATCCAGATTGCACATCGATTATAGCGCCCTGTATTTCTGTCTCTGCACGGCCGACCGCGATCTCTTCGTCAAGCGGCGCGATGCTGGTTGCTTTATTTAAGCTTACGCTGAAGCGCCCTTGCCACGATTTCGTAACGACGCTGCGGATACTGTAACTCCCCCCCTCTTGGAGGATCGGGAGGTTCGCGCTGGCCCAACTAGTAAATTTTATGGCTCCGCTCTCATCCCCAAGCAATCCAACTTGTGCAATAGATAGCGCGTTCGGCTCCCATAGCTGGACGACCTTAGCCTTCAAATTGACCCATTTGTCTTCAGCATTTATTTCTGCAATTCTTGTGTAGACGGTTTCAGCCACATCCGGAACCCCGTCTTTTGTGTAGCGTTTAGCAAAATAAGAAAGAACGCTTCTTTTGGCTTCGTCAACAGGCACTTTAAACTCATTGACGAGAGACGTCAGTCGTTGCTCAACTTCTTCGACGGGAACGTGCACACCTTGCTCTGAGAAACGAACACTGATCTGTTCCGCTAGTTCTTTTACATCCATTTTCTACCTCAAGCCTTTAGTTTTTTGTAAGAAAGGCATGCATAATTTGGCTGAGGGGATTATTAATGTTTCTTACGTGGAACAAAAGTATTCGTAAAAAGGAGGGCGGAGTGGGGGTTGTAAGCCTCCTTCTGTTTCAAGTGGCATTTATCTTAGCGCCTTACCTGGGTATCGTCCGGGTTGCTCATTTACCCTTTTTTGCTTGCACCTATGAGGTTTCGCCGTTCCATCGCACCCCCTACGCTCGTCGGTTCTTCACCTCATTCTCATACGGGTAGGGACGTATCGTTTCTGTGCCAGAGCCATGACTCTCGCCATGCGAGTTTCCTCGCTCATATATCCGGATGGTGGGAGGACTTTCCTCAGCGGATTTCCACCGGCAGCCACTCATCCCCTCTCCAGTCTGTATGTTTATGACAAATATAATATAATTATCCACCTACATGCCAAATATGCGTCTTGATCAAGCTCGTCTTGGTATACGTTTAGCACATCAAGCTATTGAGAATGCCGTAAGAACCGGACAGCGAACGCAGCCCCCTGATGACCTGCCAGCCGTTTTTGATGAAGTAGGTGGCGTTTTTGTGACGCTTCATACAGCCCTTTTGCGAGGCTGCGTGGGCCACCCTTATCCCGATCAAAAAATCAAAGCTGCACTCATCGACGCTGCAATAAGTGCAGCTTTGTACGATTACCGCTTTCCCGCCGTAACTGCTGATGAGCTGTCTCACCTCAAAGTGGAGATTACCTTGCTCACAAAGCCGCAACGGATCACTGACATAAACAGTATCATTATTGGCAAGCACGGGTTGATCGTCAAGAAAGGCCATCGCCAAGGACTCCTTTTGCCACAGGTTGCTACCGAGTACGGATGGACACGCCAAGAATTTGTAGACCAGACCTATGTAAAGGCAGGTTTAATGCCAGGAGAGCGAGACGTAGAACTGTTCGAATTTGAAGGCCAGGTCTTCTCCGAAGTGCAGCCAGGCGGGGAGATAATTGAGCTCATCCCATGATGCAGATATAAAAGAAACTGCTATAAGAAACGCCAAAATCGTTGTTGGCAGCCAGCTTGTCGAAGCTGAAATACTGGTCAGGGGACACAAAATCGCAAGGGTTGCTAAGCAGGTGAACGCTGAGCGAACGCTCGACGCTGAAGGTCAAATAGTCTTGCCAGGCGCAGTAGACGTGCACGTGCATTTTCGGGATCTAGCTGAATCATATAAAGAAGACTGGTACACAGGTTCATGTGCTGCCGTTGCGGGGGGAGTCACAACTGTCATCGATCAGCCAAACACAAAGCCCCCAGTCCTCGATAAAAAATCTTTGGCCGATAAGCAAGCGGTAGCACGCAAATCGATAGTCGATTACGGTATTAATGCAGCCATTGATAAGCTCGATAAGCTCGAACTCCTTTGGAATCTCGGTGTAACAGCCTTTGGCGAGATTTTTTTGCAGCAGACATCACACGTTGATTTGTTGCAGGCGCTTCAAACGATAAAGAGAATCGGCGCTATTGCTTGTGTCCACGCAGAACAAAACATCGATGGGGTACCCAATGAAGTGCAAGGAGTCCGAGCCGTTCTTAATATAAACCAAGCGATCGGCGCCAAGGTACATATAAGTCATTTAAGCACAGCAGCAGGGCTTTATCTGCTAGGTCTTTACGCGCAGGATATTACGTGTGAGGTGACACCTCATCACCTCTTTTTATCTGAAGGCGACAGGGCTCGATTAGGCCCGTTTGCAGTCATGGATCCTCCGCTACGTAGCCAGAAAGACGTACGCGGGCTGTGGACTAATCTTAATTATGTAGACATGGTCGCCAGCGATCACGCGCCCCATTCGATCGCAGATAAAAAAAAGCCGTCGCCTCCTCCAGGGGTCCCCGGCGTCCAGACCTTGCTGCCTCTGTTGCTCTCAAGAGTGGATCGTATAGGCCTCGGACGGCTAATCGAGCTTGCATGTTTTAGACCTGCGGCTCGATTCAATTTGGAGGGTAAAGGAGCCGTTGCCGAAGGGTTTGACGCGGATCTAACGTTTGTCAATCTTAAGGACAGAAAAATCATAACTCCGAGCATACTTCAGGGTAAATCAGGATGGACGCCGTTTGAGGGACTCGAGGCAATCTTTCCCTCACTTACAATGGTTCGGGGTAAAATCGTCTATAGAGATGGTCTCATTATGGCAAAGGAGGGATGGGGAACTCAGCTGTTTGGTTCCGGCAAAGCAGATTAGCACGCCCGGTTGTCCGCACGGCCCTTATTAGACGATGGCAAGATCTGACAATCTTTC
>JAJRBK010000218.1 GCA_028679495.1 Methanobacteriota archaeon | reverse complement strand
GAAGGCACCAGTTCAGCAGCTCTGCTTCAGCAGATACGTCACAAAGCGTTTTGTCGCCTTACAAACGGCTTGTGAGTTGATCTAATGTTTTCCTATCGTCTTTTGTCAACACTGCTTACGACAGGAGTCAAAACCCTTCAAGGATTAGGTAAGCACAGTGTGAAACAGTTCAAACGCTCTTTTTTTATATGTTGCCAGTGACGTAACTGTTGCTATCCGTGCGAGCGGATGACTCTCATCTTTGTACGGGTATCTCGCAACAGATAGCACAAGATTTATTGTTGTGGTCGTATAAGCACAGTTTCGAATGGTGGTTGTGATGCATGTGCGTATATCGTGGTCGTCTAGCGAAGTGGCGTGGTCGACCGCTATATTACCTGGTCGATTGATGATCTCTTTTACCTGTAAGATGGAGGGGAGAGACGATGCAGTTCCACTATGATGCCGCTCATACCGGCGACTACAGTCTTGTGGCAGGGTGTCCCCCCTCTAACAGCACGTTGAGATGGAGATCTCCTAATTTGGGGGGCGGATTTGTGACAGCACCCACAGTCGGCAACGGCGTCATCTGCGTGCCAAGTAATGACGGTTACATCTATACGCTCAACCTTGCCACTGGACAGCCTGCGTGGCCACAGCCGTTTCAGGCCGGTGGTCAGATTCGGTCGTCTCCTGCTATTAAAGACAGCACCATCTACGTGGGCAGCTATGATGGCTATCTTTATGCTCTCGACGCTGCGACAGGACGTCAAAAATGGTCGCAGCTATTAACAGCAGATGGGGTGGTGGATTCTTCTCCCGCTGTCGTCGGTGGTGTCGTGTACGTCTGGAGCAACATCTCGAACAAAGGGAGGCTCTTTGCTCTTGACGCAAAAAACGGTTCTGTGCTTTGGAGATATCCGACGTGTTTGGTGGCGAACGGTAATTCCGTCGCCGTCGCTAACGGCGTCGCATATGTCGGATGTTATGATAATCGTTCAGTCTACGCCATAGATGTCGCTACGAGAAGGCCCCGATGGGGGCAGCCCTTCAAGACTGATGCCGGGGTAACGTCTTCGCCGTCGGTCGCCTATGGCGCTGTCTACGTTGAAGACCTCAACAGTGTCTACGCCATCGACGCTGCCACGGGAGAAGCCAAATGGCCAGAGCCGTTCACGACGGGCGGACCGGAAGGAGGAATACCTGCGGCGCTCACGGTTGCCAACGGGATGGTCTTTGCCGCGAGCAAGGATCACAACGTCTACGCCATCAACGCGACCACCGGACAGGCAGCGTGGCCACAGCCGTTTACTGCTGACAGTTCAGTGATGGCAGCGCCAGCATACGCTAACGGTATACTCTACATAGGAAGCGAGACTGGTAACGTCTACGCCATCAACGCGACCACCGGACAGGCAGCGTGGCCACAGCCGTTTATGATCCAGAACAACAATATGGCCCTGCAATCTTCCCCTGTCGTTTTCAACGGCGTTGTGTATGTGGGGAGCGGTGACGGCTACGTCTACGCCATTGGTACCCAGCCCATACATAAGCTCACCCTTGTGGCGTCGCCCACTGTTCATGCGAATCAGTCATCTCTCCTTACAGGGCGTCTTACCAGCGGCGGCACAGGGGTAGCGGGCAAGTCAGTCACCCTCCAAATCGCCGCTTATTTACAGCAACCAAAGGAGTGGCGCAGCGTCGCAAGCGCCATAACAGATGCTGTTGGAGCGTATGTATTCAAGCGTGTGGCACGGTTTGAACCTTACTTTTCCTCTCCCTGCTTCCGGACGATCTATAAAGGAGGGGTACCGCCTTGTACAGTGGTAAGCAACGTGGTAAAGGTTAACTTCGTTTAATCAAAATCGTTTAAAGCTATAGACGCGTTCACGAACAAATTTAACACAGTGATTAACGCGGTGAACAGCGGGCGACGCGCTCCACTGGTCGAAATTACAAACGTGCACATCGTATAAAAAAAGGAATTAACGAACGCGCTGACGGTATTATTTCTGGAACGTCAACGGTCGCTTCTCTCAACGTAGCGCGAACACTCCTTCTTGCATTTGAGTATATTCGCAGGAACGCCTGTGACATAATACGCTCATCCGGGGTGCTTGGAACCCCATACGTATAAATCGTACTCACGTTTACGCCGAAGATATGTGAAGGCATACTTGTCAAACAGACCACATGGGGGCAAGACGGTTTCGGCATCGTTCCCCTACAGACCAGACTTGACGGAGTCGGGCATGGAAGAAGGGATTAATGAATCATACGAACGTCTCGATGAGCTGCTGGAGAAACTACAACAATCGACGCAAAAAACATAGTGTAATGAACATACAGGCGATGCGCGAGCTTGAGACGGCACGCTTGCTGCCACTGTACTCAGCCTCATCGCAAGCGTCGTGCTCGCAGCCATTCTCGGTGGTTTCACCTAGTAGGTTTCCCGCTCACCGGCTATTTGGATTGGTGGAGCCGGAGCCTCCACTAGGCTCCGACTTTCGTGCGAGATTCCTATGGTGTTAGGTTATTCAGCGTCACAAAGCTGAACAACGACTGTGTGGGCGAGTCTGTCTCCCAAACGCTGTCTTTTATCTGACGTCCATATCAATATGGCACCGATAAGATAGTCTATAAGTCCATCTATAATGCGAAGAACCGTCCGTATCGCAGCTTCAGTGTAGTTGATTGGGGCGCCGTTTTCCTTGACCACTTTGATCTTAACAAACCATTTGCCAAGCGTTTG
>JAJRBK010000239.1 GCA_028679495.1 Methanobacteriota archaeon | reverse complement strand
CCGGGGCCGTAGGCACCAATCCGGGTTCCCCTATCCCCTTGGCGCCGAAAGGGCCTAACTTATCATCGGTTTCAATGCAATCGACAAGAATTGGGAAATCCACATCCACGGCCGAGAAAATCTTGTAGTCCAAAAAGTTTGGATTCAAATTTTTGCCTTTGTCGAGCTTGATTTCTTCGGACAAAGCATATCCGAGACCAATCACGACACTGCCGTACATCTGTCCATATAGGGTCAGCTTGTTGAGTATCTTCCCAACATCATGAGAAGCAACAATGTTAAGCACCTTGACCTTGCCGGTCTCCAGATCCACTTCCACCTCTGCGCCTTGCGTTCCATAAGCGTAGGTCGAAGAGAGGTTGCCTTTGCCGGTTTTTGGATCAAGCATTTGATTTTGAGGATCGTAGAAAGCCTCCGTCACGATCATGTTGCCCTGGTCTTTGAAATGCTCACTTCTCAACAGCTCTCCCAGGTTGATGCGAAGCAACGGATTCTGGGGCTCTTCTTTCAGGAACACGAAATTATCCTTGAGATCGAATTCCGACGGATTGCGAACTCCCTCCCAATCCAGCTCGGGAATCACAAAGTTCGGATCCTTCTTTTTCCTCCCTTTCAGAGAGGAATAGACCCTGGGCATGAATTGCTTTGCGGCCACCTCAAATATTTTATCCCGTGCCTTATCCACGGCCATGATGGCCGCGTTGCACGCCGTGAAGGCGCCACGGCTCGCGTGAGTTCCTACGTCCCAAGGGCAGGTGGCCGTATCCCCTGAAACCACTTGGACCTTGTCCGGGGTTACCCCCAAGGCCTCCGCAGTCGTTGTGACGATCGCTGCATAATAGCCTTGTCCCATTTCTACGCCGCCGATAGCAATGGAAGCGTTGCCGAAATCATCCAGTTTTAAAACAATCCCCGTACCGTCAGAGCGATATACCCTGCATCCTCCCCCGGGGTGAATCAAGGAGGCCATCCCGACGCCGCGCGCCTGGTTTCTCTGCTTCCCCCGTTTTTCCTTCCAGCCGAGTTTTTCCGCGACGGTGGTCATGCACTCTTTGAGACCGCACGTCGAAATTTTGTAATCCATGGGGGTGACTTCGCCTGGCTCATTGCAGTTGATAATTCTGAATTCATAAGGATCGATACCGGCCGCCTCAGCCAACTGGTCCATGCTGTTCTCAATACCCCAGGTGGCCTGGGGGTTCCCATACCCTCTCATCGCCTGGCAATAGGTGTTGTTCGTGTAAACGATTTTCGTCTCATAGAGAAAATTGGGGACCTTGTAGAGCGAGGAAATCGGCATCACCATCACGCTGGGTGTGGTGGCCCCCCAGGAAGTGTAAGCCCCATTGTCCAACAGCATTTTGACTTCCCTGAAGGTGAGGCGACCGCTTTTGTCGCACCCCTGGAGAACATGCATTTTCGAGGATTGCCTCGGAGACAGAGCCAGGAACTCCTCTGCCCTGGTCAAAAGGACCTTGACCGGCTTCCGGGTCTTCCAGGCCAGTAGAATAGCAATGTATTCATAGGCATGGGTGTCGAGTCCCGAACCAAAACCCCCTCCCAGGTAGGGAACCAGGACTCTCGTGTTCTTGCCTTTGAATCCCAGGATCTCGAGGGCCCTGTTGAAATCGTTTTGTGCCAAATACGGGATCTGGGTCTTCGCGTGCATGATCAGATTGTTCTGAAGATCAAATTCGGCGATGCACCCGGCTGTTCCCATGCAGACCTGCGATACGAGAGGCGTTTCATAGTCATCCTCCACCACGTAGGCGGAGGCCTGCTTGGCTTTTTCAACATCCCCTGTCACGAATTTCCAGGGCACAGGAACGATATTGTCCTTTTTGGGCTTACCCTTCAGATCCAGCTCGTGGACGATAGGGGCTCCTTCCTTGAGAGCCTCCTCAGGGGTAAATACGCCTGGGATCTCCTCATACTCGACTTGGATGAGATCCACGGCTTCCTCGGCAGTGTCCGGATCAATAGCGGCAACTGCCGCCACCTCGTCACGGAACTGCCTCACCTTGTCCTTTTTCAAAGCGAAGTTGTCTTTGATAAATCCTATCCGTATCTCAGGCGTGTTGTATCCGGTGATCACAGCGCGAACCCCGGGAAGTTTCTCCGCCTTGGACGTGTCAATGTGCTTGATTCGAGCATGTGCGTATTCGCTGAATTTGATTTTTCCATAAAGCATCCCGGGCCTAACAATGTCATGGATAAAAAGTGCCTTTCCAGCGGCCTTGTCAGCCGCGTCCGGCCTGGGAACTTCCTTGCCTACAAATCTTAGCTCTGTCATTTGATCCCCCATTGATCGTTCCTGTTATTCAGCTCTTGACCGGGACACTCGGTCAAAGGACTTTTCCTTCATCCTGTTGAACGTCGATTCCCTATGCACCTCACAGAGGCTTAGCAGACTCTTTGATGGCGTCAAAAATCTGAACGTAGCCGGTGCAGCGGCAGAGGTTACCCGATATTCCCCTTTTAATGTCGTCATCGCTGGGATGAGGATTTTCATCCAGCAGCGCTTTTGCGGACATAATCATTCCCGGGGAGCAAAACCCGCACTGGATAGCTCCTTTCTTGATGAAAGCCTCTTGGATCGGATGGAGGATGTTTCCCTCAGCCACCAGGCCCTCAATGGTGGTGACCGATTTCCCAGCCACTTCGAAAGCAGGGTAGAGGCAAGCATTGACCGCGAACCCGTCCACCAGCACCGTGCATGCGCCGCATTCCCCATGCCCACATCCTTCCTTGGTGCCGGTCAGCTGAAAGGTCTCCCTCAGCACGGACAACAGCATTTTGTGGGATTCCACATCCGCAGAGACGTTGTCTCCGTTTAAATTGAACGCTATCGTTTTTTTCATCCCTCTTCCTCCCATGTCGTACGAAATCCGTGATGCGCTTTTTTCCGCGAGGATCTCCCTTTGATCCATGGCTACCGCGCACTCATCACAGCCCTCTTGATCGCTTCTTTCGCCAGGACCCTCGACATCGCCCTCCGGTACTCCTCCGTGGACCGCACATCCGATATGGGCTTTACCTCTTTTGCCGCCATTTCGCCCGCCCGCTCCAGAAGAGCCGGTCCGATCTCTTGGCCTTCAACGGCCTTTTCCACGGACTTCAGGCGCAGCGGCACCGGCGCGACCGCCCCAAGGGCCAGGCGGCATTTGGTGCAAAGGTTGCCTTTCATCACTACCAGCGCCGCCGCGTTGACCACAGCGATATCCTGCTTCAATCGCCCCACCTTGAGAAATGCGGAACCCGCATGGGGTTCCACCATGGGTATTTTGATTTGAGTTAATACTTCTGTTTTGTCCATCGCAGTCTGTCCTGGCCCCTTGAAAAAGTGCTCTATGGACACCTCCCGCCGTCCGCCCGGCCCTTCAAGAACCAGAACCGCATCCACAACCAAGAGGGGTGGCGCTGCATCCGCGGAGGGCGCAGCATTGCATAGATTTCCGCCGATCGTTGCCATGTTTCTAATCTGAGGGTTCGCTAACATTGAGGCGGCCTGCATCAAGGCCGGATAGTCCCGGGCAATGCCTGAATGCCTTTCCACATCCCTGAACAGAGTCATCCCGCCCAAGGATAACCCTCCATTATCGTGGATTCCCTTCAGACCCTCTATTCCTCTCAGGGAAATCAACGCGTCAGGTTCAACCGCTTTCTGCTTGATACGCCAGAGAATATCCGTTCCTCCCGCAATGAATTTGGCGCTACCGGCGGCCTTCTCCATCAAGCTGTACGCTTCTTTCAGACTCTGTGGCTGGTAATAGTCAAATCTTTTCATAAGGACTCCTCAACTCCATGGGGTTATCATCTTTTATGGATGCCCGGAGACTCCGGCCGGAGCAGTGGATTGGGGTTCAAAATGCTTTCTCAGGCTGTCCATCCGTGAACTCCTCTAGAGACCGGTAAAGACCTTTTTATCGGTCCCGGCATAGGTCTTTCTCAGCTCTCGCTTGAGCACCTTGCCGGAAGGATTCCTGGGAAGGGCATCCGCGAAAATGACCTTCCTGGGCTTCTTGTAACTTGCGAGCTTTTGCTTACAATAATCAGCTACCTCTTCTTCCGTGAGAGTCACCCCCCGTCGCGGAACCACAACGGCACATACCGCTTCACCGAATTTCTTATCAGGAATGCCAATGACAGCGGCCTCCATGATCTTCTCATGCTTATACAGGGTGGATTCCACCTCTACGGATGAGATGTTTTCTCCACCACTGATGATAATGTCCTTCTTGCGATCAACGACATAAAGAAATCCATCCTCGTCGACCTGCCCAAGGTCACCCGTGTAAAGCCAGCCGTCCTTTAGAGTGTCGCCGGTCGTCTTAGGGTCATTGAGGTATTCCCGCATGACCTGGTCTCCCCTTACGACAATCTCACCGACCTCTCCTTTTTGGCATTCTTCGCCCGCTTCAGTCACAATGCGGATGTCCGTGTTCACGAAGGGTCGTCCCACGGAAGGAGCCTTTTCCAGAGCCATCTTCCCTTTGGAAACAGAGACCGTGGGCCCTGAGGCTTCAGTCAGGCCATAGGCATTGTAGATCGTCCCGTGGGGAAGGTGCTCCGCCATCTCTTCTACCGTGGCCCGGGGGACTGGCTCTGAACCCGTGATGCAGGTTCGCCAAGAGCGTAGGTCGTATTTGGAGAAATCAGGCACTGAGAAAACCTGTCTGTACATTCCAGGGGTAATGTAGAGGTACGTGTTCCTTTCCCTTTCGACGATCTGGAGGAATAGTTCCGGATCCCAGGCGGGCTGAGGAAAACACGTCGTGCAAGATCCGTGCAAAGCATGAGCCAAATGATATCCGACAGCACCGATATGGTAAAAAGGAGTGACCACAAGGCAATTGTCACCATGACGAATATCCATATCTGCCGCCCAGATCATGCCCGCGGTCACAAGGTTATGGTGGGTGAGCACCACGGCCTTTGGAAACGCTGCGGTCCCTGAAGTAAACAAGACCACAGCCGCATCGCGGTCGTCTCCTGAAAAAGAAGGCGCGTCAGGGCTGCCCTTTTCCACAAGCGCTTTGTAGTTCCACTTTCTTTCCGCCGGGGTATCCCCCAGAACGATATAATGTGCGATCCCTCCAAGTCGCTGTCGAATGGGGTCAATCCTCTCCTCAAACTCCTGGCCAAGAATCAGCACT
>JAJRBK010000219.1 GCA_028679495.1 Methanobacteriota archaeon | reverse complement strand
TCGACAACAGGGGTCTACGTCCTGAGACTCACGGCCTCGGATGGGTGGGCAACGGTTTCGGACGATGTGTCCATCACCGTGAACCCCGATCCCAACGCGCCTGTCGAGGTCACGACGACGGAGAGTGCCACGACCTATTCGTACCTGGGGAAGGATTCGAGCTTCCGCGCTCAGGGTCAGTCCTTCAAAGCGCCGGGCCCCTACCTGGTGCGCCTGACGGCCGCCTTCGCCAGGAGCGGCAACCCCTACAGTGACATCACCGTGAGCATCCGCACCACCCCCAAGGGAGCGGACCTCGCCACGGCCACGATCCCGAGGGCCGCCATTACCTCGACGAACTACGGGAGTCCCACCTGGTACACCGTGGAGTTCCCCGGCGGTGTCCCCACAACGACGGGGGCTACCTACTGGGTCGTCTTCAGCACGACGAGCACCAGCTACGGCAACTACTTCCGTGTACCCATCAGCTCCGGCAATCCCTATGCCGACGGCGCCTGGTACAAGGGGACCAGCCTCACACCCTACTACAACTACGACATGCTCATGAGATTTGCCTTCGGGAGCGCCCAGAACAACGAACCATCGCAGGCCTCAATCAACGAGAGGGTCTCTTCGGGTTACACGGGCGTGCCTTACGCCTTCAGCGCCTCTGCCACGGACCCCGACTCCGACCGGGTCCTCTACGTCTTCGACTGGGGTGACTTACAGACAACAACAACAGCGCTGGTCAACTCCGGCACCGCCATCTCGGCCGAGCATGCCTGGCAGTCGACCGGGACCTTCCAGGTCCGGGTCCGCGCCGTGGACGAGCACGGCCAGGAGGGTGCCTGGTCCGGGAACTATCCCATCAGCATCCAGGTCTCGACCAACAATCCCCCGCAGACCCCTGTACTTTCGGGGCCGGGAAGCGGCACCACCGGTCAGTCCCTGACCTTCACAACCACCGCGACGGACCCCGACTCCGACCAGGTCCGTCTCCGCGTCGACTGGGGCGACGACACCGAGGATGAGTACGGCCTCTACGCATCGGGTACAACCATCTCCGCGAGCCACGCCTGGCAGGCGGAAGGCACCTACAACGTCCGCGCCCAGGTCATCGACGCGCGGGGCGCCGTGTCGGGGTGGTCGGCGATAAAGACCGTCGTGATCTCAGGGGCATCGACAGAGGAGCTCGTGATCTCTGATCAGCCCACAAGCGCCTGGTACTTCGGCTCCACCTATAGCCGCAAACAGCAGGCCCAGAGCTTCAAGGCCGCGGGGACGCAAATCACCGCCGTCAGCATCCCCCTCATCCGCGTGGGGATGCCCAACTACGACATCCGGGTGAGCATCCGCACCTCCCGCAACGGCACCAACCTGGCCACGACGCAGATTAACCGCGCACAGGTCAGCTCCACGGACTGGCGCAATCCCAACTGGATCACCGCAACCTTCTCCACCCCCGCGCAGGTGACGGAAAACTCAACCTACTACCTCGTCCTCGAGACATTGAACTACGACTCGGGACATTATTACAAGATCGGCTACAACGACTCCAACCCCTATCCGGACGGTGTCTACTTCCCTGACTCCAGCTCCTCGGGAAGCAGCGCCCTCGACATGTGCACAAAAATAAGCTTTGCGACTGAAAAATAATCTTCTGACAACCTCCTATAAAAAAAGGGCCGGTCGATTGACCGGCCCCTTTTTTATGAACCCTTCTTCCCTTCACTTCGGTGGACCGGTTTCCGGCATCTTTCCCCCGAGATCCCTAACCAGCTTCTTGAAGGGCTCCTGCGCGTACAGGATCCTGCCGGCCACCTCCCTCAATTTGTCCACCTGCTCTGCCGGAAGGGTGAGGGCCGTGGGGATTTCCTGGAAATATTCCCGTTCCGCCTTGTCGGGGAGGGAAGCAAAGGCCACGTGGATAATGTAGATTTCAATGGGTTCCCTTCCGGCCGCTTCGTCCAAGTCGGTCCATTCCCCGGCGTAGCGCCGCAGCAGGTCGATGGTCTCGAAATTGTACTTGTTGATCATGATGGTCGAAGAAGCCCCCAGCATCGCCCCCAGGCCCGGGATCTCGTCGTAGAGTCTCCAGCGCGGTCTTTCCTGCGTCTGGGCATCGACAATGATGAAGGCCACCCGGCGTGTCTTTGCAAGCTCTCCCTGCTTAAGGGCATCCTGCATACCGCCCTGTGCCGTGATGGTATCCATGATGCCCCGGATACCGAGATTGTCCGAAACACCGCCGTCAATGAGGTGAATGTAGGGCTTCGTCTCCGGATCAAGATACGTTTTCGTCATGACGGCGTTGTAATAAACACGGCTCGTAGGGTCGGGCTTTTCAAAGGCCTCGGTAATCCATGCGGGAACCTTGTGGTCGCACTGCCCTGCGTAGTTCTTGAGGATAATCGGCGTCAGGGGTCCCGGGAAGGCCGCCGAGGCGGCGACGGCCCGGGACAGGGGGAATTTTTCGAAGTCCGAGCAGATGAGGGCGAACTGGCTCGGCATGAAAGGGAAGACGATGCCGTCAATGGCATCGGTAGCCAGAATGACGACAGCGGGCCCCTTGCCGCTTGCCAGGTCACCGAGCGTGGCGCCGTGAAAAATCATGTAGTCATAGAACTCCTGGGCCATATCGCTTCTTCCGAAGCGCGGAGACCAGAGCCGGAACCAGTTCACAGGGGTGATTAACCCCCAGAGGAGGCCGCCTTGAAGATTTTGCAGAAGGACCTTTTCCCTGTAGTCCCTGAAGGCGTCCCTTCCGTGTAAACCATAATAGGCCGCCGTAAAGCTTCCACCGGAAACTCCGGAAATCAGATCCACCTCATCGACGAGAGTGTGCCTTATAGTATTATCATTCGCGCTTCGAATCCCTTTCGGAGCCGGAATCTCCACCCGGTCAAGGGCTTCGAGGACGCCGTAGGAAAGAGACGCCGCCCGGGTCCCGCCGCCTGAAAAGGCAAGGATGAGGAACAGCTCATCGGATTTTCCCGATGACACCAGCTTGTCCCGGAAGGGGTTTTCCCTCAACTTGACTTCCAGCTTGGGATTGAGGGCGTACTGGGCTGTGCACGACAGGAGTGAAAAAAGTGCCACGAGCGCCGTCAGCGCTCCCAGCAAAGGTTTTATGATGTTGAATCTCATGACCACCCCTTGAAAGGTGATACTTTAAAATTTTAAATAATGAAATCCCCAGGGGTCGAGATCCACGAAGAGCCCGGGTTCAGTCATCTCCTTTCCTTCTCTCTCGTAGATTGAATCTGAAAAAAGATCCTCCAACTGCCAGATTCTGTCACCCAGGTCCTCCCATGGAAGCCTGACACGCCCCTGGGAACGGGCATCGGAGCAATTGATGACGATGAGACGTCGCTCTTTGTCCTTTCGCCAGCACCAGGCGAGCAGATTCTGATAACTCGCATTGTCCGGCCAGCCGTTCAGCACACAAAGAT
>JAJRBK010000166.1 GCA_028679495.1 Methanobacteriota archaeon | reverse complement strand
TGATGGTATGCGGTTGCGACGCCTCTCATTTTAAAGCATCTCGTGTTGAAGTGCCTGACCACATTCAAGAGTATTGGGACGCACAGTTCAGTGCAACGAGTCACTCATCATATCGGCGTCGACTCAGACGCTGGACCAAGAGGTACCTTCCTAAAGAGGCCCTTTATGACGAAGCATTTAGCACCCGCCCCTTGTCCCACGCACCTAATCGGCACTTAAACGATTTGAAAATTAAGGGGGCGCTTAATTTGCTGTCGGGCCGTACGCTGAGAGCCAACCTCAAGTCTCGATTCAATGCGACGCACAAGGCACGGATGCTGCGTGCTGGGCATCTTTTCGAAAACTTCATAAGCTTTGCAGGAGCACGCAACGCCAAAGAGCGATTCTCTGAAGACGAAACGAAGCTCCTCGTCGAGGCGAATGCTCAAGGACGTTCGTAGAGTGTAATGTTGTTTCAGCGCTTCCGCTTACGCGTCCGTCCGTAAGCAATTGCGCAATAGAAACCGACACTGTGATGACCTTCTAGCTTTTTTGCGTCCGTCGGTCTCATACCACTCTACATAGCGGCAGCTCGTCCAACAAAGATACTGATTAATACTAATGCACTTTTTGTGAGGATGATTTAACAGCATTATGACTTTACGCGTACGTCGAGCAATAGGCGGATGCGACCTGCACTTCAAATCGAATATTCGCTTGTTGAGTTCCACAGCTTGCTTTACTCTGTTTAGGACACGTGCTGGTTCTGCACACTAGACCGCGTGGGAGCGTGCGTGTCGATCATAGCCGCTCTTAAGCAAACTTCTTAACATATGACGTAAGGATGACCAACAGCGATGACAAGTGAAATCGATTTGCGATCCTTTGCGGGCCTTTCAAGCGAGGAGGCGCATACACGGCTACAAACAGAAGGGCACAATGAGTTGCCTTCTGAGAAGCCGCGGAGTGTTTTCGCTATCATACGGGAGGTTGTTCGTGAACCCATGTTCCTCCTCCTTCTTGGAGGAGGGGGCGTCTATCTGCTTGTCGGTGACGTGCAAGAAGGCCTCATCTTACTAAGTTTTGTGTTCGTAGTGATGGGCATCACATTTTACCAAGAGCGCAGGACGGAACGAACGCTCGCAGCGCTCCGTGATCTATCCAGCCCACGTGCGCTCGTTATTCGAGAAGGTTCAGAGCAAAGAATAGCGGGGAGAGACGTAGTCCGGGATGACATCGTGGTGCTTCATGAAGGAGATCGCGTCCCTGCAGATGGCGTACTTCTATCCAGCACGAATTTATCAATCGATGAATCGTTGCTCACCGGTGAATCTGCGCCGGTGCGCAAGGCGGCGTCTCGTCCTGCGACCGACGTTGCCCGACCTGGTGGTGACGACACTCCTTTCGTGTACTCAGGTACTTTGGTTGTGCGGGGGCAGGGCGTCGCACAGATACGTGCCATCGGTGCTGAAACGGAAATTGGGAGAATCGGTACAGCGATTCGCTCTATTGATGTGCAGAGAACGAGGCTCCAACAGCAAACGGGCCGATTAGTCCGCAGCATAGCGCTAGCCGGCTTCGTGCTCTTTATCATTGTCGTGGTTGCCTACGGAGCTCTGCGAGGCAATTGGCTTGAAGGGTTGCTCGCTGGTATCGCTGTGGCGATGGCTATGCTGCCAGAAGAATTCCCTGTCGTGTTGACGGTGTTCCTCGTACTTGGTGCATGGCGCATTTCAAAGCAACAGGTTCTCACTCGCAAAGCGCCTGCCGTAGAAACACTCGGTGCAGCGACCGTTCTATGCACCGACAAGACGGGAACGATTACGCTGAATCGCATGACGGTTAAGACTCTTGCCACGGATAGCACGCAGTACGATGTCGAATTTGACTCTCAGGACCGGTTGCCGGAGCGGTACCACGAGCTCGTCGAATATAGTGTCTTGGCAAGTCAGAGAGATCCCTTTGATCCAATGGAAAAGGCATTCAAGAAACTGGGTGAGCATTACTTAGCGACGACGGAGCATCTTCACGCCGATTGGACGCTAGTACGTGAATACCCGCTATCTGAGCATCTCTTAGCCCTCTCGCATGTATGGCGGTCTCCTAATGGTGGTGACTATATCATCGCTGCCAAGGGAGCGCCGGAGGCGATCGCTGATCTATGCCATTTTGATGAAGTACAGCTTCGCTGCCTTGTAGATCGTGTCACCACTCTTGCCGATAGGGGTTTGCGTGTTTTAGGGGTGGCCAAAGCACAGTTTAGGCCGGCAGAGCTACCCCCAGAGCAACACGAGTTCGCTTTTGAGTTTTTAGGGTTGATTGGTCTCGTTGATCCCATACGGCCGACCGTGCCACAAGCGGTTCAGGAGTGTTATAGCGCAGGGATTCGCGTGATCATGATTACCGGCGACTACCCAGGCACCGCACGAAGTATTGCTGAACAGATTGGTCTGTTGCCACGAGACAGCATCATAACTGGTCCTGAGCTTGAAACGATCGATGACAAGATGTTACAAGAACGATTACCAGACGTCAGTATCTTCGCTCGAACGGTTCCAGAGCAGAAGCTTCGCATAGTGAGAGCCTTAAAGGCGAATCACCAAGTGGTCGCCATGACCGGCGATGGCGTCAACGATGCACCGGCGATGAAAGCGGCAGATATTGGCGTCGCTATGGGAGCGCGAGGCACTGACGTCGCGCGAGAAGCCTCCTCGCTTGTACTATTGGATGATGACTTCTCCTCAATCGTGCAAGCGGTAGCGCTCGGACGGCGAATTTATGACAACATTAAAAAGGCTATGGGCTATATCCTAGCAATTCACGTGCCTATCGCAGGAATAACGTTACTGCCAGTGCTGTTCAACTGGCCCCTCATCCTCTTTCCTATCCACATCGCTTTTCTTGAGCTCATTATTGACCCGGCATCTTCCATTGCATTTGAAGCAGAGCCTGCCGATCCAAATGTGATGAAGCGTCCGCCGCGTCACCCCTCAGAACCGCTGTTCACACGCCGGCAACTCAGCGTACATCTGCTGCAAGGTGTGATTATACTTGTTATTGTGATGCTCCTTCACGTTGCCGCCTCTGCTTTCGGCCAGAGCGAAAATCAAGCACGCACGATCGCATTTGCAGCACTTGTCTTCGCAAACATAACTCTCATATTAAGCGATCGCTCATGGAGCGAAGGGTTCTTTCGGTCCTTACGAAGGCCGAACAGGCCGCTATGGTACATCGTCGGCGGAGCGATCGTCTTCCTAGCCGGCGCGCTTTACATACCTAGTCTACAAGCGCTATTTCGATTTGCACCGCTATCTGCTGCATGGCTAGCCGCAAGCGTTGCTGCTGGCGCAGTCAGCCTTCTATGTTTTGAGGGCCTGGAAATAGTGCTCCGCCGGACGTTTAGAACATAAGGGGCAGGGAGGCTCGCCTGCTTTCTAGCCGGTGAATACGTGCTTTGCAAATGACCCATAATGAACCGTGCAGTGTCGCCGCTTGCTGCCAAGAAAGAAGCGCAGGGTAGCAGTGGGTGTCACGGCACGCTCATAAATGAGCACTACGCGTATGCTTGGGATTAGAAGCTGCAGCGCTAGGCGCGCAACGTTGCACGGGACTTTGAGATCAGTATAGCACTTAGAGTACAGAGGACTGCTACACCGCTTTTGGCGTGCCTTGCAGGTGCCTGTCAAGGAATCGCGCTTTGAGCAGCCGTGCTTCGAAAGATGCCAGAGGGGGGCGATTGACATCAAGCGCAATCATCTTTCTTGTGTTGACGTGTATATCCTGCACGCTGTCAAGCCAAACCTGCCGCATTGCCCCAAAAAGCGATTTAGTCGACCTGTGAACTCAGCTTTCACGACACCTTGAGCTAGCGACGCTCGCGCAATGTGAATATCGACCGGCATGGGTACCTGATCGAGATCCTGCAGCGCTGCTACCCCCGCGGCATCCTAACATCCGAAGCTAGAGTGGTCCGAGCTTTGCGCCACGGGGATAGGGATAAAGAGCAATCCAGCGTCCGTTTTTGCGACCCTTGCTTTCGTGCAAGTGTTGCAGTAAACGTGGGGCACTCCAAGCGCATGCCGCAAAGAGCTGTCCCGGGTCGTCGCTCCAATACTCGTGCTGGGTTACACCTAACATGCTCCACACTTCTGCGTCTTTGAGAGATTTTAAAGACAAGCGGTGCTTACTCGTATCAACTCGGATCTGCTCACGAGGTGTATGACACAATCTGGCAGGATCAAAAAGATAGCGCGCGCGTGGATCCTCATATGAGCGCTGAGCGCTGCTCCAAAGGGCTACAGCATCTCTTTAGTAATCGATTGAAACAGCAAGCGTGAGAAAGAGCAGGTGCTCGAGGGGACCTCTTTCCATCCCCTTTAGCAAGGAGTCCTCTGTATTGCTGTTTCGTCCAAAAATACCAGTCGACGTGAACTTGTGGTGCAAAAGCCGTGCTGCTGCAGCACCGATGCTCTCATCGCGGATAACTGTGCTCATATCGCGTATTTATAAGGCGACTAAGTGGGTGAACTGTCGCGCAAGCACATGATCACCGTTTGCACGGTGCATCTCGCTATTTTATGTTGACTTTAACTCGTTCTCTTGTTGGTGCAATCTGCCTTTTTTCCAGAATTATAGTGAGCATGCCATTCTCAAAGCTCGCTTCTGTTTTGTCAGGAATAATCTCTTCACTTAACGCTAATACGCGCTTAAAAGATGCACAACCGCGCTCTCGGCTTATATATTTCGCTTTTTGCTGTGTTGGCTCTTCAGCTTTTGTGGCGGCTATCTCAACGCTATCGCGGGTCGCACTGATCTCAATGTCCTCCTTTGCCACACCCGGAAGGTCAATCATTACTATAAACTCGCCGCCAACGTCAACGACGTCGCTTGCAGGCTCTTCAGCAGAGGGGTCTACAGGCGCCCACGGCCACCACATCGGCCACCGTATACGGCCTAGTATCTCCTCCATATTCGAGCGAACTCCATCGAGCGTACGTCGTGCATCTGGAAACATCCCTTGTCTATCTAGATCTTGCTGAATGTTGTCGTGTCTTTGGTGTTTGTCGTCACCCATGCTGGCTCTCCGTGCTTTCCATTGTCCTCTCCACGAGATAAATGTTGACAGTAAAAAGAACGAGATGTGCGGTTTCTCACAGATGCAGTTGGGTCTAAAGGCAACTGGTCGCCTCATTTCATGCGCGAGCGAGATTTCAACCGTGTCTTACCGTGGGGATCTAAACACACCTTGCTCGCACAAAAGAGTCTACGAACACGACTGAGGATGTAAACTTTCATCCAGATAAAAATAGACGAAAGGCGTAAGCAGTTACGTCCGAGATTGTTGCTCCGATGTGTGCGGCAGCAACCTGTTATGTCTTGCTGCGAGCGGAATATCTCATAGCTGCGATAATATCTGAGTCGGTGCAAAGACGGCATAAGGTCGGTTTCGCCTGCTCCTCCTCGGTATAAGATGTTGTAAGAAGGAGACGCTGAAGCGGTTTAGGACGAGGTAACATTCTAGACCGAGCGCTTGGCGTCTCTTCTTGTTATCTGACTGCGCTTGAATCTTTTCGACATAATTGACAAGCAGTAGTGAATTACCGTAACGCCGTCGTGTCTATCTGCAACGCGGTAGCACGGAACAAGACAAAGCCAATTGTGTCATTAAATAACATGCCCGACGTCGTGATGTTGTCTAGCACGTAGCTATCCGTGCCACGCTCTTTAGAATCGATAAAGTCACCTACAATGCGAAGGGGCTGCTGAGTATTGAAGTGACGCAGGAGTTTAAGCGCAAATATATTGTTGCTAAGGCCTATCGCTCCTATGACTTGTCGGTGTTTTTCATCGTCTATTTCAAAAACGACCCAACCTAGGCCGGCATGCCTGTCACCGTTCAGGTCAAATATGACATCATCAACGCTCTCACAGCTGTGGTACATTTTTTTATCGTTCATTTCGCCTAAAATTATGTGTACGCCGCCAAGCTATAACGACTGTCTCCGCTTTCAAGCTTTTCACGGCTTATAAAGAAAAACTCAGCGGCGTATAACTAGAAAAAGTAATGAGATCACGGAAATGTCTCTCAGGTATGACTGCCGACTCAACCGTGTCAGCTTACATCCGGTCGACTAACGAACGAAGGGTTTGAGATGTTACCAAGCGAAGACACGCATAGCCGCAACGGCGGATCAAACACAGAGCACGTTTTAAACTGCCCCCACATAGCTCCATGCTCAGTTACTTGAAACGACTTAACTAATCTGTTAAACCTCCTTTGAGAGGCTTTTTGAATCTGCTCAAAATACTACACTGTTGCTCGCGAAGCTTGAAGAACAGTATCGCGTTTATCGAACGATCCGTGTCTTATTAATGCGTTCGTTAATCACGTAGGCGATGCTAAAAGACTCGCTTCCTACAGTTGAAAATGAACGTTTGAGATAGAAAATGAGAGGTTGAAACTTAAGTATTCAGAAGAGTTTAAACATCTACGTGAGGAGGTTGAACCCTTAAAAAGACAAATGAACAGCTAAAGTCTGAGAATAAGAGCTGCGGCACAAGCACGAGCGAGCGTTAAAGCGATTCGGACGAAAGGATCAGGTAGATGCAACGAGAGGGACGTCTGTGTTCAATATTCATTTCTGGAATTTAGATGCAGCTCCACAGTAGATTAATATCTTGGTTCTACTTCACGGCGTTTCTATCTGGAACGCTCACGTTTCTACACTGAAAAAGGAAGCTCCTCCTCTACCAACGGCTCTGTGTCATCGTTGCTGCTTGGAACGTTGTGTCGCGTTCAACACAGCT
>JAJRBK010000165.1 GCA_028679495.1 Methanobacteriota archaeon | reverse complement strand
CAAAGACTTTTTTTGGCATATCCTTGTGTCGCCGTGCTCTCGTCACAAAACACCGTACCTCCATCACGTGACACACATTCTTCGTCACGCTTTTCCACGCAATCACTGCCTCACGCGGCCTTATGAACGGACTCGGTGTAGTCTCTCTCGGAGATGAGCGTGATGGCAACAAATGCGACACACATCAAACACGGCGCCTGCCTGTATGGCCTCCGCTTCGGCTGCGTGAACACCACCAACGACCCGCACTGCACCAAGTGTGCAGAGCGGCTTGCCGACGCGGTGCAAAACGTGCTGCGCCCACGGCACAGCAGTGCGAGCTGAGATCGTGTCTTAGGGCTGTAGCCGCACAATAGAACACTGCGATCCCGCCATTCACGTTCAAACAAACGAACCAAGATCACAAGGAGGTGAACAGAATGGAAGGTACACAAGGCGATGTCACGAGCACCTACTGCTACTTCGACCTCTATGCAGCGTGCGCAAAGGGGCTTGCGTTGCCAGACGACGCGATCTGTGGCAAGTGTGTCGCCGCTGCGCACACCGAGATCGTCCGTAGGAACGACAACAGCACGCAGTAAGCGTGCGCTTCCTTTTTTTTCTTTTTTCGTGGTTATGTGAACAAGGGAGCCCTTGGCTATGCTTCATGTTGCTGCCTTGTCGATCGCTAAAACCGTTCCTTTTGAGTGACTACATCATATGATAGAACGGCGCGGTAACTGACCGCCCGGGCCCGCATCCGCATACGTTCAGGCATAGTTTTGCAATCAACAGCGTGAGAAACAGCGTTGATATTCGACGTTTGTAGATCGCACTAGGCCACGCTTCGTTGAATACAACGGCGGCGTATCTGCTGTTTCGTGATTCTGATTTGCAAGAAGCATACGCAAAACGTGCTGTTTTAGCTACAGGCAAATACTGTGACATGCACCAGTTACAGCACTGTTTATCTTGAAATTTGAACACAACGGCCGTCTACTTGCAGTTCAACGACAAGGACGTGAGGACATGTATGCAAAAGTGCCATTTTGAACATTTTTTCTGATAATATCATGAGGTGAAGTAAGAGGGGTTTAGGCGCGACTATTGAACAAGAGCTAAACGACATCCGCTCTGCTTTTATTGCTCCGTTCTTAAGGACTATGACGAGGGACTAAGAAATACCAAAAGATGGATGCGAGAAAATAATACAGTGGACAGGAATATACAAAAGAAAAGGAGGGGACCACGACCAAGCCAAGCCCATATATCTTAGGATCTAGCATTATAATTGTCACATCTATGGTGTTTTTTATACCAAGTGCATTACAGTAAAGAAGACCACGTAACTCAGATCATACGATCTGACGGGGAGAACGTCAACTTAAAAAGTGTTTAGGAACTAGTGGAGGGTCACAAACGAATGAAGATTGGAATTATTGGTGGCACTGGCGGCCAAGGTCTAGGCATTGCAATACGTTTTGTGCAAGCTGGTAAAGATGTTATAATTGGTTCCAGGGCAGTTGAAAAAGCGCAAGAAGCCGTAGATAAAATCAAAGAGCTTCTCGAAAAAGACGATATACCTAACCTCAAGGCGGCAGAAAATCCTAATGCCGCGAGTGAAGCAGACATACTCGTCCTCACCGTACCCTTAGCAGCTCAACAACCAACGCTCTTGTCTATCAAGGAGGGAGCAGCCGGAAAAATATTGATGGACGCGACAGGACCCCTTGAAACAGCTATTGGCGGGCCGCCTACCAGGTGTTTATACCTGTCTGAAGGAGCAGCCGCTGAAAGAGCGCAAAAAATCTTGCCCGACACCACTGTTATTTGTGCATTCAACAACATCAGCAGCGGAGCCCTGATGAATTTCACAGAACCCATTGACTGTGATTGTCTCATAGCCGGTGACGACCAAGAAGCCAAAGTGACTGTTGCTAAACTAATCGAACGAATACCGGGAGTACAAGTAGTGGACTGCGGCCCGCTAGAACGAGCGCAAATCATAGAAAAGATCACGCCGCTCCTTATTGGACTAAACATCAAGAAAACGTGCACAGACGCTGGAATCCGAATAACAGGCATCGACCCGGAATGTAAACTGTACTAAAAAAGCTAAGGTCACGTATTCCGTAGACGAAGGCTGCCTTCTGACTAAAAACGGTTATTGGTGAATATTAAAAAGGGTTGTCCAGTCTGGCTTGTTGCATTAGACAACCCTATATCAAAGCAGAACGGACGGCTGCCTACTCAAGCACTCGTCCTTGGCTCGGTTTCAAGAAGCCGACGCCTTTTGTCATGAGAACTGGCGCCATCTCGATTATGGGCAACTCAGCGAGCGCGTTGATGATATGGAATTGACCTGGATTCTGCTCCGGCCGCAGCTTTATCCACTGTACTGTGCCGCTGCCCGTCCAGGCACTGTTGACCTCACAGCCCTGGGGATAGAGTATAGGCTGACTCAACTCAGCCCCCACACCACTGACTTTGGGAATATAGCGCCAGCCGAAGAGGTTCACAGTGGCTGGAGCTGCTTGCAATGCTGCGAGCTGTTCGCCCTCTATCGGCTTCGCGTTGGACATCTCCAAGCGGACAAAGGTATTGCCGTCGTAACTGGCGTTCGTGAAGTAGTCCGGGGCACCGAGGTAGTCCGCAGGGCTTGCGTGTAGGTCCTGGATGTCAGCATATATTTTTGGAACGCCGTTTTCTTCCCTCCCTCCTATGATAGGAGCGGTGAGATTCTCCCACGTCACGAGGTTATAGTTCCCTTCCAGCCGATCGCGCTTGCCGATAAAGCGGACGGGCACGTCAGCCGAGACAGTATTATAGTGCCCTCCCGCCAGCCAGTCGCACTCTCTCATCTGATTGTAGCTGAACACAACTTCCGGCCTTAGGAGCTCAAAGCCCTCAGGAATGTAGTTGGCGAGTTGGTCTCCATCCGTGGTACATGTGTAGCTTAACGTAACCAAATCACGTATGTACACTGCAAAATCGGGCGCGGGAGGATCGTTACCGCCAAAGTGAGCGGGCATTCTGTAGGTTTTATTGTCTTCAAACTTGAACATAGTTCACCACATCCGTAGTTGTATGGAGCGCATAACAAGCTCCAACAGCATTAGCTGTTTTAGCGCACGCTAAAGCGTTGCTCGTATTGATAAGGATTCCGCTTTACCACTCACAAAACTGCCTATATTGCCCCTTTTTTAGCAATCAGTGCCTTGAGACCTGTTCTTTAAGCGTTTAGAATCATAATCCTTAAGTTTTAGTAGTTGTCTTTAATTCATGTGTCCTCTCATTGCAGTGTAATGAGAATCAAGTGATATTTTCGTGTCCAAGAAATTCCGAAAGAATGGGGGAAGGGAACATGAGTGCCATAAATCCGCAATATATGAAAGATGAATTTGTCAACTCTGAGCTCGGGAAGCGAATGATTGATTCTGAGGGATCTCCCGTTTCTGGCAGCAGGATGGATACCTCCCAAGCATATGCCGGCGTTCCAGCACTGCTCCAGAAGGTCATAGACGAGGACGATACAGCGGCGTGGAAGGAGATACTCGGCAAAATTGATTATATCTATGCCAACCTCGACGCGTCCTTAGGCGGGCTAGACCGGGAGACTGGGTTTGCCAGCGAAGTGCAAGCGCAGATACGGTCTGGGAAGAAGCTGTTATTCAAGCCGAACCTGGTCGGTCCGACTGTCATTGATCCGATGACCCATGGCGAGGGCCTTGGGGCTCCTATATGTACCGAATGGCCGTTGATAGCCGCGTTAATGAGATGGTTCCACGACACGCTTGCTATCAGCTATCACCAGATGTCACTCGGGGAGGCATCATCGAGCACTCCACTTTTATCAGCCATGTTCAGCCGCAGCGCAGGAAAAGCGATACCCACCGAGGCAATTTTTGAGGGGAAACATGGCGACTTTTACGGCGGCTGGGGATTCTACTTTGTTCGAAAATACCTGTCCGATCGTCACCCCTCCTCGCACACGGACGATCCCATGAGGGGGTACGAGGACAGCGTTGCCGGCAGATCTCTCCCTCCGGGGACAGCTGAAGACAGGCTCATGGTTTACGACCTGAACAAACTTCACGATGATACGACGAAGGGAAGGACCATAGCGGTTCCTGAGGGAGCAAATTACACGGAAGTCACATTACACAAAGCAGTCATAGGTGGCGATCCGAATGACCCGGACGACGTAAAAGCGTACCCGGGGTGCGTCCTCGTAAACGTCCCCAAGCTGAAGCTGCATGCCCAGGATATGATAACCAATGCTACCAAGAACCTTGGCATCGGCCTTTACCCGCTACAGGCTCCGTGCGAAGATGAAGGCAGCACTACACGCTGGAGATATACGTCTCCTTTCCCAGTTACCGTTCTCAAAGCAGACGTGCCCCATATGCCCTGGATAGTCAAGCTGGATGATAAAACCAACCTGCCTGTGAAAGACGAGAACGGCGAGTACATCGCTACCAAGACCGAAGGAATGAAAGGAACCCAGGCAGATGTCATCAGGGCGGTGCAGGCCCAGAACATATATATGATCCATGTTGTTGATGCGATTGACATAATTAATCTCAACCACAACCCCGAGGGGATAGCCGTCAGGATTCCCGAAGGCTATGTCTGGTCATCTTTGGACTGCGTTGCCGTGGATTTGCTCTGTGCCCGGTATTGCTTTAAAACCGTTGGCATGCGCGAAGGATTCAGGCGCAAGGAAGAGCACGGCTGGCCTACCGAGTTTGTCCATCATGTGCCCGTAGCACGAGTCGACGGAGGCCGTATTACAACCGAAGAAGGGATGGATTCTCCTCTCTTCAGGTATAATCTCTATCGTTACGCTGAAGAAAGGGGGGTAGGGCGACAGGCTTACTACGTCGTTGGCCGGGACAGTCTAACGGAGACGCCCATGGCATCCCTTGCTGGTCATCTGGGCAGGATAGAGAACGGAGAATTTAAAGAGCTGATGACCACGACGATGTATTATAATCCTTCCTGCATGCTCTGGGACATGCAAAAAACCGTCCTAAGCTATGCAGAAGCACACGATAGTCTGACCGGCTCTTCGCTTGTACGCGAGTTTATGGATGGTTTTGATGAAAGCGATGACGGCGTGATAGACTACGATGAGAACGGGCGTAAGGGGTACTGGACACCGTGCTTCAGGCTATTGAATTATACGTATCATCTCCAAGTAACCGACAAATATGGTGAACTCAGCGGGCTTTTCAATATGGGCGCCAATTTTGCGCTTAAACATAGCAACAGAGAATGGAATCCACAGGGGCATGATTTCGCACAGGAGTATGCACTCGTGTCAATTGCAACGAGAGCCTATGACATGTCGCGATCGGAAGCAGTGAGCGTAGACCCCTTTGTGCAAGAGATGACCTGGGGCAAGGGCAGCTGGCCGAGCTGGCAGTTAGCCACCTTTATGCACGTCACCGGCACCACATATGGCGCTCAATCGCGGAAGAACGTTAGTCTCCAGTCTCTGTACGGTGTGGCATTCCAGTATGCAGACAAAACGCTGAATGGTGGTACATATACGGGGAGCACGGATTTGATAAGCGATCCGGATTCTCTCAACGCATATTTCCACGCCATCTTGAAGGGTGCAGATCCGCTTGATTTCACGCTGTATGTGCCAGATGGGTACGGGAGCCTTGAGTCGGTCCCGATGCCAAATGTGGAGGAAACCGACGACCCTAAGAAGATCTTTACCGCTCATTTTAACAACGGGCGAGAGGTGTGGTAGATCTAGTAGTGCACGAAGACGCGTGACCGTGACATTTTAAAATACATAAGCTGCTTTATCAGCAGCTTATGTATCGTGGGTATCTTCTATCGTGGATGCAGTTTCGTCCAAGGCTTGCTCTTTTCTAGTGCAATCCTTTGGTTATGTGCCTCCCTCAAGCCGAACTCTTCCACTTGCCGATCTCCTAGGATGTATCCTCTCCACATATCGGTCCACGGCTCTTCAGGCACGATAATAATCCCCTTATGTTCTGCAACCCGGTCGAGGATATAGGACGCTGCTTTGTCGGCAGGATATGCATCATCAGGTATCGGCACTTCATCATGAACCTTGCCATCAATTGATTTCTTGAAGATTGGTGTTGCAATAGCGGCAGGACAGACAACAGAAAAATGGAGACCCTTTTCCGCATACTCGTATCGCAGGGATTCAGAAAGCCCGACGACGCCGTGCTTTGTAAGCGAATAGAGCGCTTGGAACGCAGTGGGGAGTAGACCGGTAATAGATGAAGTGTTAACAATGTGGCCCGATCCCTGTTTCAGCATGATCGGCACCGCGGCGTGCACGCCGTAGATGACACTCCAGACGTTAGTATCAACGAGCTGTTTCCAATCTTCAAGGGGCATCATCTCTACGGCCTTTTCGAATGGAAATGTGAGACCAATGCCTGCGTTGTTAAACAGCATATCCAGCCTGCCCGCCTCTGCTGCCGTGCCTTCAATCGCTGTCTGCACCTGCTCCTGTTTTGTCACGTCCACGACGAGGGTGTGTACTTTGTCCT
>JAJRBK010000164.1 GCA_028679495.1 Methanobacteriota archaeon | reverse complement strand
TAAGTCTCTAATATCGTGTCCACCAAATTCGATCTCGTCAAGCTTAGCAAGATTCAGCCGTGAAAAGCTACCATCTTCTGTAGGTATCCCTCTCGTGGAACTCAAGCCGTGCTTTATGGCGAGCGTCCCCACAATTGTTGTTGTCGCGACGGCCCCTTTTACACCTATGAGCCATACTTTCATCATCTTCAGCAATGCCTCCAATCTTAAAAATCTTTTTGAACTAAACTGAAGACAAACAATCAATTTTTCGGTATCTTTGAGCGTGATAACAGATTAAAAACGCCTCTCTGTGGACAAAACAGTCTTTAGAAGGGACATCTATGTTGCCTACCAAAAATAGACAACGGTTAGGCTTTAATGCAGCCACAACTGTCGTTATTCGCTTGCTTTTTCTTCTTCTGTTCTTCTGAGACGTAGACGTGTTCAGGTTTCTTTTCTTCTGGAGCACAAACGCCCTCTTCATCAGGACCGAGACCACACGTTTCGAGCTGCTTGACTTTGTCAATGTCTTCTTCATGTGTATAGTCAGCCTGATACATGTCGGTATCAGGCGCATTGACGTTACCAGATTTGATATCCTTTTCGAACGTGTATTTCTTCTCTTTCTCGTCTCTGGTCACGAATAATCACCTGGCGTATAATTGGATCGCTGCTATTAATTTATGTCGGTTATTCAACGGAACCACTGTAAGGGGTATTTTTCGTGGAGAGGCTTAATATAGAATAAACGCCATTGTAGAGTGGCGAGCAACTTGTCCGCCGCATATATCGCATTCAAAGAAAGCGAAACTCGCGTTTTAATTTACCTAAGCATAAGTTCTCATCGATATAATAGAACAGTGCCCGAGGAGATGATTCCATATTAAATTCCCAACGCACACTCAGGACAAACTTCGTCAGCTCGTTTCCGCCCCGGGAATGTGGTATCGCGACCTTCACTCACGACCTCACGAGCAGTGTTTCTGAAATTTCGAAGAACGTGGCGTGGAACGTCACCGTTATGCAGCCGTGCAGGAAGCTGTTTTTAAGCAATACTCCTGCTTCAGCGGTAGCGAAGCTCAATAGGAGAGACCCTATCCACAATAGGCGCTTTATCTCTAAAACATTCAATGTAATCAAGGACTGCAATCCTGACAGTTATGTCGCTGCTGCACGAAAAATCAACGATTCTAAAATTGATGTCGTGAACATCCAGCATGAGTTTGGCCTTTATAAAGGCGACTTTGGCAGCTATATTCTAGAATTCTTAGAAAAACTCAGAAAACCAGTGGTGGTGACCTTCCACACTGTTTTGCCCGATCCACCGTCAGGTATGAAAAAAGTCGTAAGAGAAATATACGGGTTATCTGACAGGATTACCGTTTCAGCACAAGCAGGAATAAACATCTTACGTGACACCTTTGGCTTGAGCAAGAGTAAGCTCACCATTATTCCTCACGGGGTTCCAGATGTGCCGTTTGTTAAAACAGAATGGGCGAAACGCTATCTGGGGCTGTCGGGGAAGTTCGTGATCGCTAGCTACGGGCTAATCAATCCTGACAAGGGAATTGAATACGTGCTGGAAGCGTTGCCTTCTGTTATCGAGCACAACCCAGGAAAACAGATCGTATATATGGTTGTTGGAGAACTGCATCCTGGGCTCGATCAACGCCTCAGGGAAGCATATAGAGACAAGCTAGAAACCCTTGTTAGGGAACTTGATCTTTCGAGAAATGTCCTGCTCGTCGAGCGTTATCTCTCAAATAGGGAAATGATAATGCATTTCCTAGCCACCGATGTCTGTGCTGTCACAAACATGAACGCTAATCAAATATCAAGCGGTGTGCTCTCTCAAGCGATCGGGTGCGGCAAAAGCATAGTCGCAACAAAGTTTGCACACGCTGCTGAAGCGCTATCAAATGGGCGCGGATTGTTCGTTGACTTTGGTGATGCAACAGACATCGCCCACAAGCTCAACGAGCTTGTTCGTGATGAAGTGCTCAGGGCGCAGATAAGCCGTGATGCGTATCTTTATGGACGATCGATGACTTGGGACAAGATCGCACGAAAATACGTCGATATATTCACCCATATTCGAGAGCCTCAGACACGCTCTCCGGCATCAATGCTTGTTCGAACAAGCCTTCCTCGTTCGCTTGATAAAATGAAACATTCAGATAAGAGGCCGGAAAGCAGTTAAGTCGAATGTCATGCACTTCAGCTTGTAAGCGTTTCAGCTAGTTTTACTTTGAAAGAGACGGAGCGAGCGAAACAAAGTACCATCACATAAGACTTAACTTTGCTAAGGCTTCAAGTGATTCTACGCAGCTCGTTGTAGTGTCCGTCAGCGCCTCGCTGAAACACTGCCGCGCCTCGTCGAACTCCTTAAGGTCAATCCGACCGATCGCTTCAGTTAATTTCCTGGATGTTTTTGAAAATATTACCTTTGAGCCGAGGACGTTTTGCGCCAGTCTAATCTCAAGCAGCACCGCGTTCAAATATGCTCCTACAATTTTCTTTCCGCCTGCAAATTCATCGTCTTTTAGCCCGATGAGCTGTTCGACGAGTTGATTTGCGATCGATACTTCAGACTTCACTTTTTCTGAAAACTCGAATTTTCGAATCAGGTCTTTAGGATCAGCCATAGTTGCACCACAGAGACTTATGGAACCGTTCTAGATATAACTGATTGTACAGTGCTCCATAAATGCGAAAAAGGTTGTGAACGTATTCTACTCTCGTTTCAGGCGCAGTTGATCGAGCGCACAGAAAAGAATTAGCTGACATTGGTACGAGTCATAAAGCGACTCCCTTGTTGATCACTTAAAATGAGCTTTGAACTCAAGATAGAAGGCTATGGCGCTTAGGCGCCTTAAGACAAATTCTGTTCAAGCTGATGTGCCACATTGAGAAGCTTCGCTTCACTAAACTTGTCCCCAATGATCTGCACCCCTATCGGAAGCTTTCCTTTTCTTCCGCACGGAAGCGATAACGCAGGGATATTAGCAAGATTTACAGGCACAGTGTTAATATCCACTTGATATAGCGCTAGAGGATCCTCTATTTTTTCCCCTATCCTAAACGCCGTGTGTGGCATTGTAGGGGCGATTAACGCGTCATACGTCTTAAAAGCCTTCATAAAATCTCTCTGTATCAAAGCACGTGCTCCAAGCGCCTTGCTATAATACTTGTCATAGTACCCGGCAGACAGCGCGTACGTTCCTAACAGGATGCGCCTTTTCACCTCTTTTCCAAATCCAACCGCACGATCTTCAGAGAAAGTGGTGTGCCAATTTTGGTCCCTGTCTGCTCTATAGCCGTATACGATGCCGCTGTACCTTGCAAGATTAGACGAAGCCTCGGACATTGCCAGAACGTAGTAGGCAGAAAGCGCGCGCTTCAGGCTGGCAAGACTGATCACGTCTGCACTTGCTCCAAGATCATCAAGGGTGTGGAGCGCTTTCCACGTCGCGGCTTCCACGATCGGATCAACACCTTCGCCAAAGAGCTCCTTAGGTACGCCTATTTTAGTTCCCGACAAGTGATCATCCAACGATGAAGTGCACTGCGGTGCTGGCAGTTTTGCTGATGTACTATCCAAAGGATCGTGACCCGCTATGACTTCAAAAAGCAAAGCACATTCTGCCACGGTGCGTGCAATAGGTCCTATCTGCTCTAACGAGTTGCCGTACGCAACAAGACCAGAACGAGAAACGCGTCCATACGTTGGTTTTAGCCCTACTACACCACAAAAGGACGCGGGACACCGAATCGAGCCACCTGTATCAGAACCAAGCGCTAGATCAGCTTCGCACGCGGCGACTGCTGCCGCACTTCCTCCAGAAGAGCCACCTGGGACACGATTAAGATCCGATGGATTCCTCGTTGGACCAAAGTAACTCGTTTCAGTTGACGTTCCCATCGAGAATTCGTCCATATTCGTTTTGCCAACGATGACCGCGCCCTCTTCTTTTAACCTTGTCACAACAAACGCATCAAATGGAGGCACGTAGTGTTCGAGCATCCGTGAAGCGCACGTAGTACGCAGTCCTTTTGTCGAGATGGCGTCTTTTACGGCGACGGGAACCCCGGCGAGTCTGCCATCACGCTCTCCTGCATCGACCTGCTCAGCCTGTTGACGTACTCCTTCGTGGTCAAGCGTGATATACGCGTTTAATTTACTGAGACGTATCGTTTCGAGCACGCTCTCTAGATATTCTCGGTGGCTCATAGTATTCGAGGACCTCTAAAATAACCACTGTCAACCCTTGGCGCGTTTGCTAGAGCCTCTTTCTGCGGTAAGCTGGTTGTCACTTCATCAGGTCGTAGAACGTTCTCTTCCTCCTTTTTTGGTGGTTGTGCTTCGATATCTGATAATTCGTCAAAGTATTCTAAAATGGCACCGAGCTGCAGTGTAAACTCTTGCAGCTCCTTATCATTTAGTTCGATGCAAGCTAGATTTGCTACCCGCTCAACGTCTGCTTTGGTTATCATGCTGCCACCCGAATATTATTCTCCTCGGCGACCGTCCGTAAGTAATCGCTTACCGAGCTCCCAACGTTTTTCTTAGATGACTGAAAATTGCGTGCTAGCCTTCTCAGCGCAGCAGCGACTCCAGTTCCGTATTGCATCGCCTTTTTTTGCTTGCATGCAAGCTCTAAAGGAATTACCTGCTTTGCTGCTTTTCGTAAAACATATTTGTTTATTCCGTTTTTAAGTTTGAGCGTCCAATCGATGCTAAGTCCAAGTGAAACAACTCGTGGATCCAAATAGGGCAAAATAAGGTCCACTGAATTCGCTGCTGCGATAAGACTATCCCTCTCTAGGTTATTGGCTGCGATGTTGTGAACGTCGGCTGCAAGCGCAGCGTTGACGTCACGCGGTTCAGCAGAAGAGAGCGTTTGGTACTTACGATAGCCTGCAAACAGCTCATCAGCTCCTTGTCCTGTTACAACGGTCTTATAGCCGTCTGTCGCCGCCCGTTGTGTGATAACATGTTGCGGTATGCTGAGGGCTACGTGTATGGGGTCGCAGTTCTCTATCGTTGCTATCACGTGAGGAAGAACCGACTCGATATCAGTTAAAGAGAACTCAAGGACGTCAAGGCGTATTCCGAGCAAGCGAGCAGCATGCTGTGCATTTTTAACGTCGAATGAACCAGGCAACCCCGTTGTATAATAGTTTTTTTCCGTTCTCTCAGTGATAAGGCCGCACAGCAAAGAGCTGTCGAGCCCTCCTGAAAACGCAACCCCGCTGGGGACACAGTCAAGTTTGTTGATGACTGCATTTAGTAAAGCGAGGAGTCTGTGAG
>JAJRBK010000163.1 GCA_028679495.1 Methanobacteriota archaeon | reverse complement strand
TCGGCACAATGCGCCTATTTGTGCAACGTCGTTTGTCATTCCTGTTGAGGTCTCATTATGGACGATCGTGACTGCATCCGCCCCTACTTGTAGCGCTTGTTTAACCTTGTCAATGTTTATCGACGAACCCCAATCAGCAACCACCGGCGTAGAGCTTCCATAAAGTGAGGTGAGCACTTTTAATCGTTCTCCGAATTTGCCGTTTTCGAGCGCTACGAATTTTTTATTACCCCCAAGATTACCGACTGCAGCTTCCATTGCGCAGGTTCCAGACCCGCTAAGTATGAGGATATCGCTCTCTGTATTGAAAAGGTTCTGAAGTTTTTCGCGACTCTCATCTAAGATTTTTTTAAATTCAGGCCCACGATGGTTGATCATCGGTTTTGACAAAGCGCGAAGTACTTGAGGGGCTACCTGGACTGGCCCAGGAATCATTATTAACTCAGTTTCAGCTGTGTTATCCATAGCTATCTTTTATTTATGTTCGATGAAGCAGCTCTCTGCCTCTTTATTTAACCGTTACACCCTATTTAGAATTTTGTGCTATTTCTACCCCTAAGAGGCTCGTGCTGCCTCCCGAGCGAAAAAATCCCTTCATATGCTATTTCGCGAATGAACTTGCCACTTTTCTTGAATCACACAAGCTCGTGCTAGTGTCCCGCGTGTTCAGAAAGAGTTTTACGGTGGCGAGACAACTACAACGCGATGAATTACCCCGACGTGGCTATATTAGTGGGCTCTACAGCTGATATGCACGTGGCTGAAAAGGCGATAGAGGTAATTAAGGATGCAGGAATTTCGTACGAGATCGAGGTTATTTCAGCGCATCGAGAGCCATCGCGCCTTGATGAGTACGTTCGAGAAGTTCGGGCTAAAGTTTATATAGCGATTGCAGGTCTTTCTGCAGCACTTCCAGGTGTTATTGCTTCAAAAACAAACGCTCCTGTAATAGGTGTTCCTGTGAGTACCAAGCTCAGCGGTTTAGATGCGCTGCTGTCCGTTGTGCAAATGCCCGCTGGGGTGCCGGTGGCGTCCGTTGGAATAGACAACGGTAAAAACGCTGCCCTACTGGCGCTGAGAATTCTGCAAGTAAACAGTGGAGAAAATAAGGATTTAGACCTGTAAGCAGCTGGAAATTATAGCTTGGAGTTTTGCAAAGCTGCTTTTGCAATTTTTATCGCACAAAGATCCCCACACATAGTGCAAGCATCAGTCGTTCGACTACGACAGTTGAACTTGGCCCGAGCTAGCTCAGGATCCACTGAAAGCCGGAATTGTTTCTCCCAATCCAAGCTCGCTCGCGATTTTGCCATTTCTTTGTCGAGTTCATGTGCATTCTCCATCCCTCTCGCTAGGTCAGCAACATGAGCAGCTATCTTGGTGACAATTGCCCCTTGTTTCATATCTTCTTGAGTAGGTAGTCCGAGATGTTCTGATAGCGTGGTCATACACAAGAATTCAGCACCATGCATTCCTGCGAGAGCTCCTCCAATTGCTCCTGTTATATGATCATAGCCGGGAGCTATGTCTGTGACGAGTGGTCCGAGCAGGTAGAGTGGTGCGCCACCTGTTAACGATTTCATTGCTTTGACGTTGGTCTCTATCTCGTTAAGAGGGACGTGACCGGGCCCTTCTACGATAGTTTGAACGCCGTTCTCACGAGCTCGTTTCGTGAGCTCCCCGATTTGTATATACTCCATGAACGTCGGACTGTCGCTTGCATCGTATAAGCATCCAGATCTCATACCGTCACCCAGACTTATTACAAAATCGTATTCGCGTGCGAGCTCAAGGAGATAGTCGTATTCTGCGTAGAACGGATTATCTGCATTGTTGTGGATCATCCACGCTATCGTAAAAGCGCCCCCCCTGCTGACGACTCCCATAAGTCTTTTGTTCTTTTTCAACACTTCTAGAGACTTTAAATTGACTCCTGCGTGGATAGTCATGAAATCAATTCCGTCTCTTGCGTGTTTGCGAACCGTATTGAACATATCGTCCGCCGTCATTGACACTACGGCGTCTCGTCGCATTGCTGCCTGGTATATCGGCACCGTGCCAATCGGGGATTGGATCTCTTGCAGAATCTCACTTCGAATGTGGTCTAAATCTCCGCCAGTGGAAAGATCCATTACAGTGTCTGCGCCGAATTTAAGGGCTATTTTTGCCTTTGCAAGCTCTTCGTTAATCTCGACGAAGTCTATGGAAGTTCCTACATTTGCGTTGACTTTTGTACATAGTGCGTCGCCTATACCGATCGCCACAATGTCGTGATTGACATTTTTCGGTATGACCGTTCGACCACTAGCGATGTTACGCCTGAGTTTCTCGCTCGGTATGCCCTCTGCTTCGGCAACGTTTCTTATATCATCAGTTAATCTTTTCTTTGCTTCTTCTAAGAGCGTCATGTTGTTTTTGGTTGTGCTTCGCTTATACCTCTGCATAATGTTTATGCGCTTGTTGCTTAAAAATGTGAGCCGTGCCACTCTATGTTGGTCTAGCCCAAGCTTTATTACGCCGCAAACCGTACTTCACAGAAGTGCGCGTGGATACCTTTTCGCGGAATTACGAGAGCAATACTTACTGGTTAATTGCAGAGCAAAAAGCGATTGTTGACTTGGGATCACTGACAACCGCAAAACAGTTGCCTTTAGATGAAGCCTGTTGCATTATTTTAACTCACTTGCATTACGATCACACGGCAGCGCTTGATCAGCTGAGACTTTCAGGTAGCACTAAAATTATGATGCACGAGGCTGATGCTAAAGCAATAGGAACGAGCGCTTCAGCAGCCCATTTTTTTGGCGCTCGTGCGCCTCAATATCATGTAGATACTTTGCTTCGAGACGGAACAAGAATTGACCTTGGAGATTCCATCTTGCGCGTGATCCACACGCCAGGGCACACCCCTGGAAGTATCTGCCTTTACGAAGACAACTCGAAGAGCCTTTTTTCCGGGGACACAGTCTTTCCTTATGGGGGGATTGGTCGGACCGATCTGCCTGGCGGAAGCTCGCACGACTTGGTACGCTCAATCTCACGATTAGCGAAGCTGGAAGTGAGCATATTGTATCCTGGCCACGGGGAGGTCACGGCAAACAACGTCAATGAACAGATCAAACAGTCTCTCACATTCGCAAAAGCGAATGAAAGCCCAGAATGATAACGTTAAGGGCGCGTACGTGTTGATTCTTTGGTTAGCGTCTGCGAACGATATGACGGTTGGAAAGCTCGGGACCATTTCCTTTGCGCGAGGCTTCTATGCGTACGTAGGATCGGCGATGGGGGCCGCTGGCTTCAAACGAGTTGAGCGCCATTTGGATATTTCTGCCGGACGTCGCAAGACGCAAAAGTGGCACGTTGATTACCTTTTGAGTGTTTCTGAGGTAATCGAGACAATTGAAATCGCAACACAAGAGAGAATTGAATGTGGCATAGCGCACAATGTAGGGAAAAATACTTCGCTGGCCCGCATTGGAGGCTTTGGCTCGTCAGACTGTAAGTGCAGTTCGCATCTCTTCTACTCCCGCCGCCTTAGTGACCTTGAAGAAGCGGCAAACAGGCTCGTTTATGATCTCTGTCTGAAGACACTTGGAGCATCAGTCACCACTGAGGGTTGCATAGAGGAATATGACAGGCGAGGGAAAGTGCGAAAACGTTATTTGATAAATGCTATGAATCGAGATTACGTGCAGAATAGGAGTACCTGAATGGGAATTTTTACCAACACAGTAGGGAGCTATCCGACGCACACCATAGGAGAAGGTTGCAAAGCCAAAATGAGTATTCAAGATCTAATGGCTGGAAAGGATCCTTTCATCTCGTCTATTGAGGCAGCAGTCGTAGATCAAGTTCGAGCTGGAATCGACCTGATCTCGGACGGTCAAGTTAGAGCAGATATGGTCAGCGCGTTTGCGGCTGGGATTCCAGGAATGAAAAGCGAGAAGGGCCGATCGTACATAACTGGAAAAATCGCGCGGCCGCTGAAGAGCATTACTGCAAAGGACCTCACGTTAGTACGTCAGTATGCCGGGGAGGGTGCTAAGATCAAAGGGATCATTACAGGGCCTGTGACAATCGCTGCATCGTCTTCTATAAGCCGCGGCGCGCCGTACAGGTCGAGCCTCGATCCACGTTTGCTTAGTGACCTTGCAAAAGCGCTCCGCTTTGAAGCTGCCCAACTTTGTCGTGCGGGGGCGGATGCTTTGCAGATCGATGAACCAGTATTGTACAATGTGGGGGTGGATAACATGCTCGGATATATCGACGCGGC
>JAJRBK010000162.1 GCA_028679495.1 Methanobacteriota archaeon | reverse complement strand
CTGAAGCGACTACGCCAAATGAAGCAAAATCTGCGAGCGAATCGAGCTCGAATCCAAGGCGCCCCTGTCCGCGCGTCCGCGCGAGATATCCATCGGCTCCGTCTGCAATAACGCTCACAAGCATAAGTGCGGCAGCAATCCCCACGTTTCCTGTGCTGTTTTCAGCTAGGAACAAGAGGGCAAGCATGCCGAATAGGAGATTGATCAGTGTGGCGACGTCTTGCTCCCTAATCTCAATACCGAAAAACAGCTTCATGACATCACTCTCAGCTCGGCACCGTGGCAATAACAGTCTTGCCAGCTTTCACTTTTTGTCCCCTCGCGACGATGAACGAATAATCTCGTGGCAAGGTCACGTCCACCCGAGAGCCGAAGCGAATCATTCCTATTCTCTGTCCCTTCTTAACTGCTTCGTTTTGCTTAATATAACACACGATTCGTCTTACGATCGCGCCTGATATTTGTGTGACTGTAACGTCTCCACGTTCAGTGCTAAGTACGATGGTATTCCTTTCATTTCGCTCTGAGTCTTTATGAAAGGCGGGAAGTTTACCTCCCTTATGATATCGTATGTCGGTTACCTCGCCGTCCACAGGAGAGCGGTTAACGTGGACATTGTGGATATTCATAAAAATGCTCAATTTGTTGTCTTGCACTCTAAGAACGCGGCCGTCTGCTGGGCTAAGTACATCGGTTTCACTATGGCTCTCTGCTAATCGCTCTGGGTCTCGAAAGAAGAGACACAAGAAGAGCGTAAGCACTATACCTACAACAAAGAGAGGCAGGAAAAAACCCATAAATGCTGTTAGGATGAAGGAACCAAGTATCCAATTTTCAGACCCTTTAGCTAGCACGATTGAGTCCTCCGGTAAGCATATTGAACGTATTGGTTACAATATTGAGCAATTCAGGCAGCATTTTGAAAAGTAAATATGAGAGCAGTACTAACGCCCCCAGCGACCCAAATTTAGCGATGATGTTATGGGAAACGTAAAAACTATTTTCTGGCGAGCCAAACCAGTTATAGCCCGTAGCCGTCAGTACAAACGCGTTGCGGGCGATATTTAGCACGTATATCGCAGGTACGGTAACGAAAAAAGCTGCTAGCTTTCTGCGCGAGGGTGCAGAGACACACGCTATGACACCGAGGAACAGAGCAATACTTTCGATGCCGGTGCAACCAAGGATAATCTCGACCGGATAGTTGTTGAGCGTGAGTATATTCCAATCAGCTCCGATGACCGGCACGCTGCAGACGTTTAGTATTTCTGTAGTCTGAGACGCTACGGCTGCTACGAGCAGATGGTTTAGATACGAAAATTCAGCGAAGGAGAAATAAAATATTCCACCGACTGCAGCAGCCTTTGTGATCAACAGCGTAAGCTCATCCGCTCTCTTCCACATAAGGAAGGAGAAGTAGCCGCAGAAAGTAGCTACTCCAAGGGTCACAACGACGTTAAAGTAGTCGTCGATCGCCCAGTAATGCAAAGGTTGCATCATCCAATGTAAAGCAAAAAAGAGCCACCCTACAGCTCCTAACGAATACCCAAGCTTTCGCGGCGTTATTATAGCTGCAATAAAAAGAATGAGAGCCACCCATAATAGGACTTGCATTACATCTACCAATAGCACATTTATAAACAGTTGAAGTCATAACGCCTTATAATAAAACTAACATATAACGATTGTGACTCCGCAACTGTTTTATTTGCAGCGCTTTGCGATTAAAAACGTTGCAGACAAGCTTATCGGCTCAAATAAATGCATGAAAGCAGACAGGCTTACTCATAACAATCCTGAATACGCCGTTCTGCTGTGACAAACATGGAATTCTGCCCGAAGTGTAAAAGTATAATGGTCCCTCAGGAGGGCGAGGTCAAATGCAGGAAATGTGGCTTCACCAAGCAAAGAGACAATTCGACTAAGAAGCAGATTCATGAGATATCACGCAACAAGAGGACTATGCTGGTTATCGAAGGTGAAGCAGCACAAGGAATGCCAACGATCAAGGCTCACTGCGACGAATGTGGGCACGACACAGCTTACTGGTGGCTCAGGCAGTTGCGTTCTGCAGATGAGAGTGAAGTTCGATTTTTTCGCTGCACGAAATGTGGAAAGACATGGCGCGAGTACGATTAGCTGCAACGCGCAGTCAAACCGCATTGGACATCGATAAGGCTGAGTTATCAACCTAAACTGCGCCATGGACGTCGAGATCACGCTCGTCAATCCTGTCTATCAAGGGAATGTAGGAGCTGTTGCGCGTGTGATGAAGAACTTTGGCTTTTCAAAGCTGGTTCTTGTGAACTCGTGCGCGCTCGATGAGGAAGCTCGAGCGATGGCATCACACGCTCAAGACGTGCTTGAAGCAGCACAACACGCACCACTCGAACAGGTCTTTAGCACTTCCAACCTTGTTATAGGAACGACTGGGATCATTGGTCCTCACTCTAAGCTCAGGGCGCCGTACCCTTTAGCGGCACTTGGCTCGAAATTGTCGGTAACAGAGGGAGTCGTCTCCATATTATTCGGACCGGAAGATCAGGGTCTTCCAAATGCCGTGCTTCAACAATGTGATATGCTTATAAACATACAAACGAGCCCGGAATATCCCGTTATGAACCTTTCGCACGCTGTGGCAGTGATTCTGTATACCATCAGCTCATCCAAGACGGTTTCAAGTGGCAAGCGAGCCGCCGCGACGCACGTCGAGCTCAGCGGGTTATTGCAGCATACAAGTGAAGTGCTTGAAGCGATCGAATTCCCAGCTCACAAACGGAAGCGTGTCCTGATTAATTTGAAACGCATTTATGGGAGGTCAGCATTAAGCTCACGAGAGATACAAATGCTGCGAGGCGTCTTGCATCGCATTGAACTGCGTTTAAAAAGATGAGCGCTAGATATAGTCCCCTGTAATTGGCCGCAGCTTGTCTTTCACTCTTTCGGGAATGTAGGCTTTGTTTGTGACAATAGCATCCTTTAGGGCTTGATCACACTGACATGTCTGCCTTTTCTTTGAAAGCAGTGGCACGACCTTCTCGATAATCCGTTGCGTGTTTTGCACGTTTTTTGAGACGTTGCGCATAACGGTTTGAATTGTCACGTCCTCTTCGTGCCATACGTCATAATCGGTCACGGTGGCTAACATTCCATAGCACATTTCAGCCTCGCGAGCAAGTATAGCTTCAGGCATTGCAGTCATGCCAATCACATCAAAACCCATTTGTCGATAAACGTTCGATTCTGCGCGCGTCGAAAACCGTGGTCCTTCGATACAAACGTAGACTCCGCCAGTCTTGACGCTTATCCCCAAACCTTGCCCTGTTTCGCGCAAAGAATCACAAACATCTTTGCAAAAAGGGTCTGCAAAGCTTACGTGGACACAAAAATCCGTAAAAAACGTGTTTGGCCTTAACTTTGTTCGATCATATATTTGATTTGGAATGAAGATGTCAAGCGGTCGTATAGTTTGCCGCAAACTGCCTACAGCTGAAACAGCAATGATTGTACGCACTCCTAAGGTTTTGAGCGCATAGATATTTGCCTGGTAAGGAACGTGACTCGGAGACAAGTGATGTCCGGCTCCGTGCCGTGAAAGAAATGCACACGACTGTCCTTTTATTTCACCGAGGACGATGGCACTGGAAGGTGGGCCAAACGGCGTGTCAATCAAGACTTCAGCGGGATCCTCTAAAAGAGTAGGGACATCCATGCCAGTGCCACCTATGAACGCGATTTCAGGCTTCATCGCAGCTTCCAACCACCCTCAACACGTTCTATCAGACGCCTTCTGTCCATTTCGTTTATGATCTCAGGCAGTCGCCCTGGTTGGG
>JAJRBK010000161.1 GCA_028679495.1 Methanobacteriota archaeon | reverse complement strand
GAACTAACAGGGCATAGGTGTAGCTCTTATACATCTGAGGGAGCTGCAGACGTATCCGTGCCGAAAAGGAAAAGAGGAAGGACTGATGTTACACTCAAACGGTCGTGAGGTTGATACACACGTACATGCCACGCTTACACGCTGCAACGGTGTGCTCATTTGTAAAACGGGCAATCACTACAGCTGATCTGCACAGAGGTGAGTGGCTTGGTAGATACTAAGGGCCAAGATGCGCTCGCGACCACGGCGGCGGACAGGACACTTGTGCTCATTGTCGTGGTGCTTGCGTCCTTTCTCACTCCCTTTGACGTATCAGCGGTAAACCTTGCGCTGCCTTCCATCGGCAGCGAGTTTGCTATGGACGCGGTGACGCTCGCCTGGGTCGCGACCGCGTATCTCCTTACGCTAGCGATATTTCTCGTTCCAATCGGCAGGCTTGCGGACATCCATGGGAGGAAACGGCTCTTCATCTACGGTGCTATCGTCTTTACCGTCGCCTCTCTTCTCATTTCGCGCTCCTTCTCTAGCGCGACAGTTATCGCGTTTAGAGCGCTTCAGGGATTTGGCGCGTCCATGATGACGGGCACGGGCGTTGCCATTCTCACATCGGTATATCCTAAAGGTGAAAAAGGCAAGGCAATCGGCATCAGCGTTGCTGCGGTGTACCTTGGTCTATCAGCAGGCCCCTTTCTTGGAGGAATCCTGACCCAGTATCTCGGATGGCGTAGCATCTTCTACGTCAACATCCCGATTGGTATCCTCATTGCAGCAGTGAGTATCACTAGGCTCAAGGGAGAGTGGGCAGAGGCAAAGGGTGAACAGTTCGATCTCGTCGGGTCGATCATATACGGCGTTGCACTTTTCACGCTCGTATATGGCCTGACACAGGTTCCCGCGTTAAACAGCTACATACTGGTCATCTTTGGAGCAGCTGCCAGCGTTGCGTTTGTCCTGTGGGAGGTCCGATCGCGGTTCCCCGTCCTCCACGTAGGACTTCTCATCAGAAACCGTCCATTTGCGTTCTCAAATCTTGCGGCGTTCATTAACTACAGCGCCACGTTTGCCGTAACCCTTCTCATGAGCATATACTTGCAGAGCGTAAGGGGGTTCTCCCCCGTGGTGGCCGGCACCATCTTGATATCACAGCCTCTCGTTCAGGCGGTCATTTCGCCCGCAGCGGGAAGGCTCTCGGATCGTATTGAACCTCGTATCGTTGCATCGATTGGCATGGCGTTTACCACCCTTGGGCTCGCGCCCTTCGTCTTCTTAACGCAGTCGACGCCCTTGCTCATCGTTGTGGCAAGCCTCGCTGTTCTCGGGGTCGGGTTTGGCTTGTTCTCCTCACCGAATACGAATGCGGTCATGAGCTCTGTTGAAAGTCGATTCTACGGCGTCGCATCAGGAACCGTCGCTACCATGCGTACGATAGGTCAAGTGGTGAGTCTGGCACTCGTCGAACTCATCTTCGCGTTGATCATAGGGCAGACGGCGATCACTCCAGACTCCTCTCAGCTGTTCCTTCAGAGCAGCCAGCTAGCCTTCTCGCTCTTTACCGTGCTATGTTTCTTTGGCATACTCGCCTCGCTCGCACGTGGCAAAGTGCGGTAACAGCTGGGGGGCCCCACGTCTTTGCTCACGCTCTTAGAGGGTGGCGCGCCACCCTATGCAAAGTAGCTGGCGCTTGACCGGTCAAAATCCTCTACAAGCTTGATTTTGAGATCCTTAGGCTGCCAAGACACGTTGGGATAAACGAGCTGCGGGATAAAGCGCTCGGTGTTTGCCGCAAGCATAGTCGCGAGGTGTTCTTCACCAAAGATGTCCTTGGTAATCCCGTAGGCCCGCTGCCTCACCGCGCGTTCGCTAAACAACCCGAGTGAGTGTAGATACTCGTGGAGCTGCACGTGAAAAACGTATGGCTTCCATAGCGCAGGGTCAGTCTCCTTAATGCGCCGCAGGGGCACTTCGTTCATCACGATGATGTTAGAACCGACCGGGTAGAAAGCGCCAAGAAAACCATTTGGATGGTTTCCGAGGTTTGCAAGTCCGAGCATGATGCCGCCTCGGCTCATGCCCGCGGACGCCTGCACTGATGCCTTGACCACTTCAAAGATATCGGATAGCGTCAGCGCATCATCAAATTGCCTAATGAGATATTCGTTCATAGTGTGCGATTGCCGGCGTCTGTTGCGCGCCAGCTTGTTAAACTATCTTTAGATATATATTAAGATATTTTCTACTTAAGCGTTTCATTCGTTGGAGATTGATGAGCCTCACGACTTCGCGATCGGCAAGCTTTCATCTGTCAGCTGCACGAGTGTCAGCATCAGCATCGCGAGCTGCATCGTCCCTGGCTAAAGGCACGACGTTAGCACGCGCAACGACGGCTGCACCAAGGCGTGTTTGTGATACGCCCCCCGCGCCTCTTAAAGATCGTCGTGTCTTAACTGTCAAAACGACGGTTCCAAGCGGACGAGGCTTCTCCTAGCCTTGCCCACACGAGACACAAACTCATCGCGTAGGCATGCAGCGCCCTCAGCGCAATCGGCACGCGCTTCACCAAGGAAATGTGCGAGGTCAGCGAACGTGACCTCGACGAAATCAACCCCACTAGCAGTTAAGCGCACGAGGTGGCGTAGGGAGTTATGTTGCTCTATTATGCCCTTCCTTCGCATGTGAGCAACAATAGAGACGCACGTCCGACGATCGTAGCCGAGCCTTCGTGCAATGGTACGAACGTCACCGCACACCCTCGTATCGCCCTTTGTCACTGAATATAACGCATGAATGAACTGGTCTTCCCGAGAGCGCATAGCATCAAGTCGACGCGACATACCCTCACCTCTATTGGAGATCGTACATGTTATGTTGTGCGCCGAGCTCAAATACCTTCGTGCTAGATATGTCGCCGCTCCCCTCACTCAATCGTGCCTTTCAGCGTGATGCGTAAAACATCGACCGCGATCACCTGGATAGGGCTTCTTGTGGTCGTGCTCTCCATATTGGATATCTGCAGGGATTCCTTTCGGAAAGACGTCGCACGTCCACTTTCGGCGATGGTATACACAGTGTTTGCATCGCGGCACGTGGGCTAGCAGCATGTTATTAACCTCGTAACTAAAGACGACTAGGGCACCAATGAAGGTTCACCAAGAGCGCGGTGAAACAACCATCCTACGAAAATACCTCTAACTTAGGAGGTGAAGCAGCCACTCGTCGCAGCTAATGACGGAACAAATCCTGTGCCAAGGCTGCAATGAAGAGAGAGACACATGCCATAACGTTAATACGCTCATTGGCGCACTTGATCTCATATGTACACAGGGAAGCCGATCCGTCTAGAACGTATCTTCAACCGAAATACGAACAATACCATCATTGTGCCTATGGATCATGGTGTAAGCGTGGGCCCCATTAGAGGGCTAGAAGACCTGCGAACCGCCGTGAACAAAGTAGCAGAGGGTGGCGCAAACGCAGTCCTCGGTCATATCGGGCTGGCCAAACACGGGCATCGTGGGTATGGCCGTGATATCGGATTGATCATACACCTCTCAGGAAGCACGTCGCTTGCTCCCGATCCGAACCATAAGGTACTCGTTAAAAACGTCGAAGAAGCAATAAAATTCGGTGCTGATGCGGTCAGCGTGCACGTTAACATCGGCGCCCAATACGAAGCGGAAATGCTTGCTACGTTAGGGCGGGTCTCGGCACAATGCGACTACTGGGGGATGCCCCTCCTTGCCATGATGTATCCACGGGGTCCGAAAGTTGAGAACGAACATGACGCTGAGTATGTAAAGCTTGCAGCGCGCGTTGGCGCGGAGCTTGGGGCTGACATCGTTAAGACAAACTACACCGGTGATATCGATTCCTTTAAAGACGTGATCAAGGGTTGTCCGGTTCCCGTCGTGGTGGCTGGGGGTCCGCAAATGGACACTGAACGCCAGCTGTTACAGATGGTAAGGGATTCACTTGATGCAGGCGGCCGTGGTGTAGCGATAGGCCGGAACACATTTCAGGCAAAAGATCCGACGACCGCAGTCCGGCACATCGCACGTGTTGTTCACGAGGGGTATGACGCTTACGAGGCCATGAGACCGTAAGGCTCGCGACGTTCACTTGAGCCCCCACCTCGTAGGACGGGTCGCACGCAGCCTAGACGGGGGGTCGTGTGTGGAGCTCCGCGCTGCATCGTACTAGCGCGTGGCTATCAGAAATCTTTTTACAAGCTGTTTCAAGCACGCCTTTACGAGACCAACGGTGAACGAACCTCGCATGCTCCGAGATACGGTGTGTCGTAAAGCCGCTTGTGTGAGGAGCCACGTCAGTGCAAGCCGCATCGCGTTTCGCTTGGCAAGAGCGATGAAACGGGTAACCGCCCACGCGCCGAAGATGACAAGCCAAAGAAAGATGAAAGCAAAAAGACTCAGCGGAAAAGAGATAAGACGGTCTATAAAAAGCGTTCCGAGAACGCCAACTAAGAGAAGGAGAGCGATATTGCGCCACGCTGCACCTCGACGCTTTTTACGACGGAGCACCTGGTCGATGAAGCTTTCCACGATCTCTTCTCGGTACTCAGGGTTCTCCTCCGCCGCCATAATGACGGCGTCGACGTCATCATCATACATCTGGCTTGCGTGCATGTGCGTAAGAAAGGTAGGGCACCGCCGTATATAAACGTGCGCTCAACGAGGTATGAGGAATCTTAACTTCTCCTACTTAGCACGTACGCCGCTGCGACCAAGCCGAGGAGCGCAAAGATGACCTCGAATCCTGGAAGTAGGCTTTGGCTCTTCGCCGCACTTGCGGTCGGATTGCCGATCTGGACCGGAATAGTCCTATTCTCGCTTGTGAGGTTACCACTCGTCGCGTGGAAGCCGAGATCGTAATTGCCTGAAGCACCGCTCGCAGCAGTGATCTTAACCGCAAACACCGCCGTTGAGCTTGATGCTATGTCAAAAACGCCGCCGTTATCCACGCTAATGTCTCTTGGAAGGTTTTCAAAGACGAGATATGTTGAGTTCGCTTTGTCGGCGCCCCGATTCTTGACAGTGACACTGACTGCGACGCTCTCATTGACGTAGGAGGGCGCCGAGAT
>JAJRBK010000222.1 GCA_028679495.1 Methanobacteriota archaeon | reverse complement strand
GCATCAAATCGATCATTGCCGACTTCTCTTCCCACGGCCACCTCACAGCCACCCTGAACCTGGTGAGAGAACACAGGATCAAGCCGGAAGATGTGGCTTCCATCCGGATCACGACGAGCAATCGGTGCGCCGAGCACACGGGCGACCCGGTCAAGAAGTACCCGAAGAACAAGGAGACGGCCGATCACAGCTCCTACTACCTGACGGCCATCGCCATCGTCGATCGCCAGATCGGGCCGGCCCAGTTCACCCCTGAGAAATATGGGGACCCACGGGTCATCGATCTGATCGGGAAGGTGACGCTCGTCGGGGATCCCACGCTGGACAAGGCCCGTCCGGCGGGCATCTCCGAGATCACGATGAAAGACGGGAAGAGATATCAGACCCGTGTCGATCATCCCCGGGGACATGCCAGGAACCCCATGACGGATGACGAGATCATTGAGAAATTCAAGAGCATGGCCTCCCAGTACATGAGTGGAGAGAGGATGGAACAGGTGGTCGATGCCCTCTTCACCCTGGACAAACTCGACGATGTAGGCAAGCTCAGCCGGCGGATGGTTTTTTGACCCTGTCGGACGATCCTTTGGCGAGATGTCAGGAGACAGACATCCGAAGGGCCCGAACCACAAAAGCTCACAGAAGTAATTTATTGGAGGTACTGAATGGCAAGGATCTATGAGTATCAGGGCAAGGAGATTTTGAAGAAGCTGGGTGTTCCGGTCCCCAGCGGCGGAGTGGCTTCGAGCGCCGACGAGGCGAAGAAGATCGCTCAGTCCATGGGGAAACCGGTTGTCATCAAGGCCCAGGTCTGGGCCACGGGCCGGGCCAAGGCAGGAGGGATAAAATTTGCCGCGACGCCCGACGAGACGGGGAAGGTCGCGAAGGAGATGATCGGGAGCGCGGTGAAAGGGTTGCCGGTCGAGAAGGTGCTGGTGGAGGAACAACTCGTCATCGACCGGGAGTTCTACGTCGGTGTCATCGTGAACAACTCCTTCAAAGTGAAAGGCCCGGTCGTGATCTTTAGCTCCATGGGAGGAACGGGAATTGAAGAGATTGCCGCGGCTCATCCTGAGAAGGTGGCCACCTTCAACGTGGATTATCTCCAAGGCGTGGGACCCGGGGAAGCCGATCAGTTGCTATCCAAGCTCTCCTTTGATGGCGGCCTCCCGCCTCCGCTGAGAGCCGAGCTTGCCGGGATCATCTGCAACCTCTACAAGGCCTTCAAGGAGTACGATGCACGGGCCTCGGAGATCAACCCCCTAGTCGTGACCAGAGACAAGAAGGTCTACGCAGCCGACTGTCGCTTTACCCTCGATGACAATTCTGTCTTCCGGCATCCCGAGTTTGAGATCAAGGTCCCCAGGGATATGGATAGGCCGCCCACCCCCCTGGAAGAGATGGCCTGGATGATCGAGCAGGACGACTACCGGGGGACGGGATACTTCACTCAGATGTTCCCAAAACTGGAAGGCAGGGGATGGTTGGGGTTTCACGGGATCGGGGGCGGTGGTGCGATGCTCGGGGCCAGCGCCTTTGTGGCCCGGGGGTTCAAGATCGCGAACTACGCCGATACGAGTGGCGATCCGACGGCGAGCAAGGTCTACCTTGTCATCAAGAGCATTTTCTCGCAGCCCATCGATGGATACGTTCTCATGGGTGCCTGTCTGGCGAACCAGGAACAGTGGCATCACGCCCACGCGATCGTCAAGGCCCTGAGGGAGGAGTCGAAGAAGCGGCCAGGCTTTCCTGTGGTCATCCTCCTCGCGGGCAACAAGGAGCAAGAGGCCCACGAGATCATCCGAGAGGGGCTGAAGGATGTTCCTCTGGTATGGGAGTTGTACGGTCGGGATTATATCTATGACACGAACTTCATCGCCGACCGGGTGGAGGCCCTGGTGAAGGCGTATCAGGAAAAGAAATATTCCAGCAAAAAGGAGTAATAGGGATGGCATCCGATCAACTCAACTTTCAGACCAAGAAGATCAGGATCACGATCGACTACAGCCGTTGTGAACCTGCCACGAAGAACACGTCCAACCCCACCTGCGGGTTTGCCTGTGTGAAGGCCTGTCGGTTGTATGGCCGAAATATCCTGAAAATCGAGGGAAACAAACCCGTCTTGGCCGTGACCGATCCCAAGGAGATTGAACGGCTCGATAACGAGTGTGTCAGTTGCGAGTATCAGTGCTGGGCTCGCGGGACCAACTGCATCCGCATCGAGATCCCGCTCCCGGGGATGGAGGAATACCGGCGAGAGGTCTTGGGAGCATAGGAAAAGGCAAGAAATCTTTTCTCTCGCAGAGTTCACCGAGGAAATCAAAAACCCCGTGCTCTCATGGCTCCGGGAGAGATGGGTTTGAGAGGGCTGGGAGGACGGAAATGGCAATCATTGTTGACGAAAACACGAGAATGTTGATCCAGGGAATCACGGGCCGTTTCGGCCAGAACGTGGCCCGCAGGATGATCGAGGTCGGTTCGAAGGTCGTGGCCGGCGTGACCCCGGGGCGGGGGGGAG
>JAJRBK010000231.1 GCA_028679495.1 Methanobacteriota archaeon | reverse complement strand
CCCACCCGCGGTGGCGGATCAAGGCGGAGAGCAGACGGGCCTCCAGCGCGGTGATGTCTGTGTCTGGGCGTCCGGGGGCGGGTCCGGGCCTCCGGACGGGTTCGCATCGGGGACGTTCCGTTCACGACAGGGGACAGTGCTCACGCTCATGCGTCCGAGGGAGGGCGTGTCCATCCGGGTTGCACCACCGCCGCCGGGGAAGCCCTGGTGTGTACCAAACACACAGGTGTTCTGTCAAGGGTAGACGCGGCTCAGGGCGGAGGGTCCACCTCTGCACGTGACGGCCATTGGCGGACGCCACCAGCACCGGCAACGATCCACAGCGCAGGGAGATTTCATCACCGAGTGTTGCGGCTGCTGGTCAGTCATTGAAGACTCGCCCGAGTGTCAGGCGCGCTTGCTGAACCTGTTGCCTTTCCGAAAGGAGATTGACGCGGTGTCTCTTTGTCTCCGCCCGTAAGCTGTGTCTCTCTGACTCGGCCCTTCTGAGGACGGTCTGCCGGCCGGTTGGAGAGCATCAGGCCGCGTTGAGAAGAGCGAATCGGTTCCTGCGTCCGAACCAGGCGGCCGCGGGTTCGTCTAGCTGCCGGTCGGACAGGCAGAGGCCGGACAAGGGTTGTGCGAGCACTTGAAAGAATCTTGAAACCTTGCACACGAAACCGTCCGACGGCACCCAACACCGTCGGACGATGAGCACGATATTCCTCAGCAAAATCGACAAGTTCCGACTTGGCCCGACACCACCCAAACTACTTCTTGCGTCTCTGGACCACGTTATCGGGGTTCAAATCCCTGCCTCCCAGCCAGCCTTCGCTCACGCTTCGCGTGAGCTACGGCTAGGCAGGCAAGTCAGCGTCAGTTCCCCTCTCCCTAGCCATTCGTGAACTCTCGAACAGGCGAAGGCTGTCTCGCCGTAGCGGCGAAGCCGCGAAGGCGGACCTCCCGCAGGGATTTGAACCGCTCGATCGGCAGCTTCGACGCCTCGCCTTCGGCGAGCTACGGCTAGGCAGGCAAGTCATCGTCAGTTCCCTTCCCGCCCAGCCTCCCGCGAACTCTCCGACAGGCGAAGGCTGTCTCGCCGAAGCCCGAGCCGGAGTCTACCCGTCCAGCGGAGGCCGGGCGAAGGCGGACAATCTGCCACTCGACTCGAACCCCGCCACCGCAGAATCTGCCTGCCCGACCCGCAGCCTCTCCGATCAGCGCTCTCTTCTTGAGCACTTGGCAGCCGGACTCTTGGCCTCGACTCTGCATTTCGCGCCGGCGATGCGCGGCATCGGCAATCGCTTCGTCTACGTGCTCCGTAGCGACACTGACCCCGCCCGCCACTACGTCGGCATCACCTCCGATCCCGACAGTCGTCTCGAGTGGCACAACCACGGACCGTGTGGCCATACGACCAGACACCGCCCCTGGTCATTCGTCGTGGTTCTCGAGTTCCCGACGGAGCGAGCTGCGGTCGAATTCGAACGCTACCTGAAGTCGGGATCCGGCCGGGCGTTCACGAAACGACATCTCGCTCCCGGCACAGACCCACCCGACTGAAGCTGGCTAGTCCGGCTGCGCCCGGACGTGGAGACACGCTCGCCCGACCGGAGGTCAGCGGTCTGTTGGCGGTGGGAGCCGACGCGGAGGAGTGCGTCGAGGGACGCGCGTCGGGCGGCGTAGTCGAGGTCGTTCGAAATCCGCGAGCCGGATCCGCTCAGACGACGACCCGAGCGTCGCGTGGCTTCGTGCGTTCCATCGCGGAGAGGCCCGGATCTCAAGCGGACAGCGTGCGGGTTGGCCTTGATCTCGTGGACAGGTTGACTGCGCTGCCTGAGGTCTGTCGGTCCCTTCCTCTCCACTACTGTCACCCGGCTTGCGGGCGCGGTCGTCCTGACCACGCTGGACATCGGCGACCGTTCGGCCACCGCCGCTGCGTCATGGCTATTGCGCTGCCCCCCGCCGAACCCGTCGTGCTCTCGCTGGCGTCGCGGAATCCGCAATGCTCAGCCACCCCCCTCGTGGCAGAATCCGCCGCGCGCGGAGTCATCACTGCCGCAACGCGTTGACGATGAGGGGGATCTCCACACCCTGACCCGGCACGCGCCCTGCTGGTTTGAGGGCGTGGCTGGACAGAGCGACGCGTACCGCCCGCGGCGGCCCGGCGCGGGCGCGCTCTACCGCGTCGTGCGCGAGCATCTCGAGACCTTCTGCGCGCAGGCCGCGAGCCTGCGTGGCGGTGAGGGTTTGCCGCGGTTCGTGGAGGAGGAGTTTCGCGCGTACCTGCGCTGCGGCTGGCTGGCGGCGGGCTTCGCGCGTTTCCGGTGTGCGGCGTGCGGCACGGACCGACTCGTGGCCTTCTCCTGCAAGGGGCGCGGTTTCTGCCCGAGCTGCGGGGCGCGGCGGATGACGGCGCTGACGGTGCACCTGACCGACGACGTGTTCCCGGCCGTGCCCGTGCGGCAGTGGGTCCTGAGCCTGCCCCATCGGGTCCGGTACCTGCTCGCCTGGGACCACGATCTCTGTCGCGCGGTCGTGGGTGTGTTCCTCCGTGCCGTCCTAGGGTTCCTGCGCGATGGTGCCCGAGCGCGAGGCAGCGTCGGCGGTCGCAGCGGTGCGGTTGCCGTGGTGCAGCGGTTCGGGGCGGCACTCAACCTGAACGTGCACGTGCACGCGCTGGTCCTCGACGGGGTCTTCACGCGCGACGCCACAGGGGCCCTAACGTTCCACGAGGCCGAGCCGCCGTCCGACGAGGAGGTCGGGCGCGTGCTCGAGACCGTCGGGCGGCGGGTCGAGCGCCTGCTCGATCGGCGGGGGCATGGGCTGGACGAGGACGGGTTCGCACCGGACCACTGGGCCGAGGACGCGCCGGCGTTAGCGTCGATGGCCGCGGCGGCGGTCCTGAGCCGTGCGGCGTCGGGGCCGCGGGCGGGAGCCCGCCTCCGGCGATGGGCCGACAGCCGTGACGGTGGCCAGGGCGAGCCGGTCCGGGCGCCGCGCTGCCACGCCCACCGCGAGGGATTCGATCTGCACGCCGGCATCGTCGCGCCGGCCGGACACACGCGGCGCCTGGAGCGCCTTTGCCGATACGCACTGCGGCCGCCGGTCGCCGAGGAGCGGCTGCAGGTCACCTCCGACGAGCACGTCGTGTTGCGCCTGAGGCACCGGTGGAGCGACGGGACCACGCACGTGCTGTTCGAACCGACCGAGTTCCTGGAGCGGCTGGCCGTGATCACGCCGCGGCCGCGCATCAATCTCGTCCTGTACTACGGCCTGCTCGCGCCGCGATCATCCTGGCGGAACGCCATCGTTCGGGCCGGCGGGCGCCGGTGCGATCGGACCGCGGCGAGGTCGCCCGGCGGGGCCGCCAGCGCGAGCGACCCGCCGACGGCGTCTTGGGCGGCGCTCATGCGCCGGACGTTTGGGTTCGACGTGCTGGCCTGTCCGCGGTGCGGGCACGGGATGCGCCTGATCGCGCTCATCGAGCGACCGGAGGTCATCCGGCGCATCCTTCGCCACCTAGGGCATCCGCTCGAGGTGCCGCCGCCAGCGCCGGCCCGGGCGCCGCCGTTCTCCGACGACGCGGACGCCGGCTGCTCGGCTCTCAGATTGCCCTTCGCCGATGAGGCCGAATGGGCGCCCGCCGAGGAAGAACCGTGTTGACGGGCGCGGAGCGTCCAGTCACCCATCAGCGGCGGTGCCCTCGGCTGGGGGTGCCGGCCGGACCCTGCTTCCTGTGGCCGCCTCGCCTGCGGCATTCCGTGTGATAATGCGCCCTGTGTCAGAGAGCCGCCCGTCGCCGGTGCGCTGAGGTGGGCGCAAGCCGTGTCTGAGAACGGGGGTTCTGTTCACCGCCGTCCATCCGGCTGGCGCGAAGGCCGCTAATGCGGCCTATTG
>JAJRBK010000160.1 GCA_028679495.1 Methanobacteriota archaeon | reverse complement strand
CGGTGAAGCGTTCTCCCTTAGATCCTATCATTATCGATTTGACACGGATATGGTCGTTGAGATAAGTTGCCACGACCACACGATGCCGTGCACGCAAGGAAGCGTATCATGGTTCAGGGTGTATGTACCAAAGGAGAAAGGAGAGACCATAACGTGACATTCCAGGAATGTTGGAAATGCAAGAACCAAAGTATCACCGCGTTTACGACCGCACGTGTTCAGAAGCAGTACGAGTACTGCGCATACTTTGAACGTGTGATCGATCCGAGACGAAACGTAACGGCATGCCCTGCATTCGTGCGGCGACAGGGAAGAGCGTTTCTTGTGCAACTGTGATATCGCATCGACATAATCACTAAACACAGCCGATACTTAAAGCAACACGAACAAAACCTTATTCTTGTAAGCGGATGGACCATCACGCGAATTGTAATGGATTAGGAAAAGGTCGTTGATGGAAGTCGCTTGTTGTCTACTCGCGAACTGGAGTTGCGTAGACGGTGGGAGCCGCCACAGACGAGGCGCTTCGGAGCGATGTAGAAGAGCTTCTCGATGCAAGAAGACGAACAGGACTACTGGGCTTCTTGTGATCTGGCAATGAGGCGCGCAAAAAGAAGCTCAACGAGCTTCAACCCACAAAACTTGGCCCACGTGACTGCGACTTAGTGGTGATTACACCCCTATCTGGGCAAGCGATGTATCGAGCCCGGTTCGCACGTATATCGTGCAGCTTCAGCACGCCTTTAAGCACGTTGCGTTCTTTTACACACGAGGCGGTACATCGGATATCAACGCTTTTAGAAAAATGCAGATCTTATGTGGAAAGCTCCACGTGCAGTGCTGGCACTTACCCTACAGGAAGTAAAGAGCGGCGCATACCACGAGAAGGCTAAACGGTTTGTCGAGCAGCTAAGGCTCAATCGTTAAGAACTGAGCCCACATCGCTTTCTACACCTGCTCTCAGAAGGTGTTATGACGCGGTGAGAGCAAGCACATGATCAATAATCTTGAGTAGATCTGCCACCAGCGGTCGTTTCTCTAGGGCACCTTCACGGAGCGTCTGCTTGCCTTGTTCAGTAATCTCGTATACGATTTTTTCACGCCCACCCGTAGGCTCTCCAGCGCGCACGTCGCCTGCTTCCTTAAGCTCGTGGAGACGTGGATAGACGTTACCGGCAGTAGCTTTGAACTGACCGTGGCTATGCTCTTTGATGAGCTGTGCAAGTTCGTAACCGCTCATCGGGCCTCTGGTGAGCAGAAAATATAGCACAAAAAGGGAATATGACTTCAATGCATGCCGAGACAACGGTTCTGCTTCTGTCATCGTCTTATAATGCGTCATTTATATATATAACAATTGCTGTTATGTAATATACTGATATACCAATACATGATATACGGCGCCAATGTAACTGGTAGTTTTCTATTCTGCATTACTGGGTTTACCTGAAACCACTTACAGCGATCATGAGGCGAATAAATGAGTGAGATGAGTAACGCACAAATGACACGTGACGCAACGAGCTTCATTCTGGTTATTTTAAGTCTTATAGCCATTATGATTATGTTCACTGAATCAATGCTTATCCCGTCACTCCCCACCATACAGGCCGAGTTTAATTCGACTGCCACGTGGACGTCGTGGATTCTCTCCGTTTACTTGGTCGTCGGAGCGGTGTCCACACCCATCTTCGGCAAGCTCGGTGATACGTATGGAAAAAAGAAGCTTCTAGTTATTTGTATGAGCCTCTACACCTTTGGAGTGATTGCAAACGGATTTGCGTGGAATATCCAGAGCTTGCTATGCTTTAGGGCACTCCAAGGCTTGGGGATGGGCATGTTTCCACTTGCATACGCCCTCATTCGCGATGAGTTTCCGGCAGAAAAGGTGGCGATGGCGACGGGCATTGTCAGTGCGATGTTCGGCGTTGGAACAGCAATCGGTCTAGTCGTCGGTGCGTGGATCAGTGATAACTACGGATGGAGGATGACCTATCATGCGGTCGTTCCGCTTGCCATCGGCGTAACGTTGCTGGCGATATATAAACTACAGGAGTCCCCTGTTCGCAATCCCTCTAAGGTGGATCTCATTGGAGCGGGCACCTTCTCAGTCGCCATCCTTACGTTTCTCGTTGCAATGACTGAGGGCGAGCGCTGGGGTTGGACGTCGATAAACACGTTAGGCCTTCTCGGGGTGTCTTTGGTCTTTATTGTGCTCTTCGTCCTTGCCGAGTCACGTGTCCGCGATCCAATGATAAACCTCGCCGTGCTGAGCAAGAGAAATGTCTTCTTTACGAACATGTCAGCATTCGTCGTTGGTTTGGGCATGTTTATGATGTTTCAAGCTATCACGTACCTCGTGCGCTCACCGCCACCTGTTGGCTTTAGCTCGAGCATCTTTGAAGCTGGTCTGCTCCAAGTCCCTGGCTCGATACTCCTCCTCATCGCTGGTCCGCTGGCAGGGATTCTCGTCAACAGGCGTGGCGCCAAGATGCCGTTAGTGCTTGGTAGCATTGTGCTCTCGATAAGCTTCTACTACTTCTACGCCCTCCACGATACCAAAGCGCAAATCGTCCTTGGGTTGATGATCATGTCAGTCGGGATGGGATTCATGATGGTGTCAATGATTAACATCATTATACAATCGGTTTCACAGGTGGAGACAGGAATTGCGACCGCTATGAACACAATCTTTAGGACTATTGGCGGCGTTATAGGACCTACCATTGCAGGCGTGTACCTTGCACGGTACGTTTCGCCGCTCATCATTCAGACTCCGCGCGGTCCTGTCATGGGGCCCCTTCTCCCCACTGAGACGGCGTTCAACTACATATTCCTCACCGCGCTTGGCGTCTCACTCGTCGGCGTCGTCATGACGCTTTTGATCAAGGGAAGGGGAACAGAGAGTGAGCGACGGGAGCCTGCTGAAGAAGCAGCATCAGCGGTCTGATGAGGTGAACTCTATGGAATACAAACACATCTTGATAGGAACCGATGGCGGGGATCTTATGGGGCCGGTCTACGAACACTGTGCGTATCTGGCACAGCTCACGGATGCGACGGTACATGTGGCGTACGTCCTTGATGTGGCAGGGTTTACCGCGTACCCGATAGACGCCTCATGGGAGAACATGTACGATGTTCTGCTCAGCGAGGGCAAGGAAATTGTTGCCAACGCTCAAAAAGAGTTAGCTACGCGCGGGGTTGAAGGAGAACGTGTTGTCACTGAGGTGCTCGATGGCCATCCTGCAGAGGAACTAGACGCATACGCTGAAAGCCACGGGGTTAACCTCATCATCATCGGTTCGCACGGGCGTAAAGGTCTGGATCGCCTACTCATTGGCAGCGTTGCTGATAAGATTATACGTGGGGCCAAGGTGCCCGTGCTCGTCGTACGGAGTCAGTAGTGCTGCATCCCTTGCGTCGGTGACTGCAACGTCGATCCCGTCGCTCCGTTCGCTTATGGCGCCCGCCCACTCCGAACGTTATTATTAAACCCCGTTAGGCCGTAGTGAGTATACGATGTACTTCAAGGAGCTCGTCTCCCTCTTTGACGAGCTGAGCGCCCATTCGTCTCGTCTCAAAAAGACCGATCTCATAGCCACGTTTTTAACGCAAGTGTCTGTGGACGACATTGCTGTTGCGTGTACTTTCTTGACAGGCCGAATATTCCCTGCATGGGACACTCGCGACATCGGCATGGCGGGGCAAACACTCATCAAGGTCATCGCGAACATTAGCGGGAAGAGCAGTGCTGAGGTCATCGAGAGCTATAGGGACACAGGCCATCTTGGGATTACCGCAGAAAGGCTCTTAGCGAGAAAGGTGACGACAAGATTAGCGATCTTTGATGAGGACATCACACTCATCGAGCTCTATCATCGCTTCGAGGAAATGGCGGCCGTTACAGGAAAAGGGTCGGCGCAAAAGAAGCAGCGCATGCTGTCAAACCTTTTAGGCAGGGCGACACCACGTGAAGCCTACTACGTTGTGAGTTTGGTGATACGCAACCTCCTCATCGGCTCAAAGGAAGGGGTGACCGAAGACGCTATTGCCCGTGCTTTCGTTATG
>JAJRBK010000237.1 GCA_028679495.1 Methanobacteriota archaeon | reverse complement strand
GTCCTGTTGAGAACCGCTTGCGCGGAAAAAGACACCGCGTAAAAGCCATCCCGGGGGTGTTCCCATAATGTGCGGAATCTGCGGCATCCTCGGGGACGCCCCGCCGTGGCGCGTCGAAAGAATGGTGTCCGCGATGCGTCATCGTGGACCGGACGACTACGGTGTGTTCCGGGACGACGGGGTGACGCTCGGAATGGCGAGGCTGGCCATCATTGACATCACGTCCTTGGGGCACCAGCCGATGGGTACCCCGGACGGCTCGATACACATCGTCTATAACGGCGAAGCTTATAATTTCCGGTCCGAAGGGGAGATCCTCCGGAAGAAGGGATACTCCTTCACCTCGACATCGGACACGGAAGTGGTCCTCCGGATGTACGAGCATTACGGGGACGATTTCCTGAACCGCCTGCGAGGGATGTTCGCCCTGGCCCTCTACGACCGCCGAAAGGGGAAGGGCAGGGAAAGATTGTTATTGGCGCGGGATCCGATCGGCATCAAACCTCTCCTCTACGCCCGCGCGGGTTCCCGCTTCCTGTTCTCCTCCGAGATCAAGTCGCTGCTCGCCAGCGGGCTCGTCGACAGGAACATCGACCCGGAGGCGGTGCGGCTGCTTCTGACCCAGGGGTCGATCCCGCAGCCGAGGACGATTCTTTCGGCGGTGAGGATGCTCCCGCCGGCGCACCGGCTCATCGTGGAGAACGGGACCGAGCGTCTCGAGCGGTACTGGAAAATGGAAACCGGCCGGAGGAGAGACCTGAGAGACCGGCCGTACGAGGAACTTGTGCATGAAGTACGTTCCGCCCTGGAGGAGAGCGTCCGCCTGCAGATGATCAGCGACGTTCCGCTGGGGGCGTTCCTGAGCGGCGGGGTCGATTCCTCGCTCCTCGTCGCGATGATGTCCCGCATGAGCGACCACAAGGTGAAGACCTTCTCCGTCGGGTTCGGCGCGGAGGGGGCTCACATGGACGAGACGGACGATGCGGAGCGGATCGCGAAATTCATCGGAACGGACCACAAGAGGGTCCTCGTCACAGGAAAGGACGTCCGGGACCGGATCGTCCACATCGCATCCTCCCTGGACCAGCCCTCGGTCGACGGGGTCAATTCCTATTTCGTGTCGCTGGCCGCCCGACAGGAGGTGACGGTCGCGATCTCCGGGACGGGAGGGGACGAACTGTTCGCCGGGTATCCGTGGTTTCAGTCGATGGCCGACGCCTGCGAGGACGACCGGCTCCACCCCGCGGCGGCTGCGGCAAAAGGGGCGCTTGCTTCCTTTTCCCGAAGTCCGTTCTTTGACCCCTGGCTGGCAGGATCGCTCCGCAAACGGATCGAGAAGGGACGGGCCCTGTCAGGCTTTCTCCCGCGGTATGCGCGGTGCTACGAGATCTTCGGGACGCGCGATGCCGCGAAGTACCTTTCGCACGCCCTGAGAAAAGTCGCCCGGATCGGCCGCGAACCGGCGAGAGACATCCTTGGGGACGAACTACCGGGGGCGAATCCGGTCGATCGGGTCACGGCGTTATGCCTTCGCGGCTACACGCAGAACCAGTTGCTCAGGGATATCGACGCGGTCTCCATGGCGCACTCCCTGGAGGTACGTGTTCCCTTCCTCGATCCCGTGTTGGTGGACCTGGCCCTGTCCCTTCCATCCGGTGCGAAGCTCGGGGGTCCCTCCCGGGCAAGGGGCCGGGGGGCGGGAAGCTACCGGGAGACAGGTGCGAAGAGGATCCTTGTCGATGCCGGGAGAGGACTTCTGCCGGAGGGGATGGACCTTCAGTTGAAGCGGGGATTCGGGATGCCCTTCGACTCCTGGCTGTCCGGTCCGTTGAAGGACGTCCTCGAGGACGTCCTTTCATCCGCTGCGGTGAGGGCGAGGGGATTGTTCGATGTCGAGGAGGTGGGAGGGTTGAAAGAGGCGTTCCTCCGTGGCCGGAGCGGTTGGGCAAGGCCCTGGCTGCTGATGATGACCGAATTATGGTGCCGGGAGGTGCTGGATCTCCCTGCGGATCCGAAGGGCTCCGGAGCAGGGTCCGTCCCCTCGAGGATTCCGAACTGAAACCGTCGTCTCCGATCCGGGTCCTTTTCCTCGCGTGGGGGTTCTCGGTCCACGCAAGACGGCGGATCCAGGTGTTCGAAAGCGACCCGGATTTTTCCGTCGCCGTCGTCTCGACCCACGACTACGGATTCGAACGGGCGAGGAATGTTCTCCTTCGCGACGCCCGGAGAAACGCCTGCGGGAAAAACGACCGTCCGGGGGCGGAAGCCGCCCGGAAGGCACCGTCCGGAACGGCGACCACCCTGGAAAAAGCTCGGAAGGCCGTGTCCAGAGTTCTGCGGTCGTTTCTCCTTCATGAATACCGTCGTGAATTCCGGAAGATGGCGAAGGACGCGAAGATCCTCAGGAAGGCCGTGAAGGAATTCCGGCCGCAGGTCCTGTTCCTGCAGACCTTGTTGTACCCCTGTTACCTGGCCTTCCTGATGCCGAGGTCGATCCCGGTCGTCATCACGTTCTGGAATGGCGACGTCACCTGGTGGGCGACCTCCAACGGGTTCGAGAGGTTGTTCAAGAAGAAGCTCGTGACGTATGGAGTGCAAAGGGCGAAGGCACTCACGGTGAATTCCACGGCGGCGATGCAGGCATGCCTCGCCTATGGCGTTCCAGGAAAGAAAATCTCCCTGATCCGATATCCCGGAGTCGACCGTGAGAGGTTTCGTCCCTCTTCGACGCGGGAGGCGAGGGAAGCCCTGGGGATCGAAGCGGACAAGGTCATCCTTTGCCCGAGGGGCCTCGGGGGGTATCTGAACAGCGAGGCGATCGTGGAATCCGCGGTCGGGGTGGTGAAAAAACATCCGGGCGCCCTTTTCCTGTTCATCTCCGGCGTCGGCGGCGGAAAGGTCCTCGAGCAGCATCAGGAGAGGGTGAAGCAGTTGGGGCTGGAGCGGAACTTCCGATGGGATGGACAGGTTCCATGGGAACGGATGCCGGTCTATTACAACGCATCGGATGCGATGGTTTCGATCTCGTCGAACGATTCGCTGCCGAACTGCATGATGGAAGCGCTGGCGTGCGAAGTTCCCGTCATCATGGGGGACATCCCCCAGATCCGCGAGTGGATCGCCGACGGTGAAAACGGCTTCCTTGTTCCACCGGGAGATCCGGGATCGTTGTCGGGAAAAATCCTTGCGGTCCTGGAACTCTCGCCCGAGCGGATCCGGCGAATTGCCGAAAATGGCCTGGAACTGGTCGCTCGCGCGTTCGATAGCACGATCCACACGGCAATGGTGAAGGATCTGGTCCGTGATGTGGTTAACGCTTGTTCCACACCGTCCGGTTGACGTATTCCACATAACTCAGGATGATCCGGACGACCTTCACCGAGACGTTGTCCACATCGTAGTCCGGGACGCAGCGGAACGGCCTCTTCGAGCCGCGGTGCTGCGAGACGACGGTTTCGATCGCCCGCAGGACGTTCCCGGGCTTCAGCCCGCACATGACCAGGATCCCCTCATCCATCCCCTCGGGGCGTTCGTGGGCCTGCCGAATGGTCACGGCGGGGAAGTTCATCAGGCAGGCCTCCTCCGTGATCGTTCCGCTGTCGGAGATCGTGCAGAACGCGTTCCTCTGCAGGTGTACGTAATCGAAATATCCCAGGGGTTTCAGAAAACGAACCCGGGGATCGATGGCGACGGCCCCCAGGGATTCGATTCTCTTCCGGGTGCGCGGGTGTGTGGAGATGATGAGCGGTTTGTCGTATTTTTCTGCAATCGCCTTCAGGCTTTCGAGGAAATCCCCGAAATTGGATGGGTCGTCGACGTTTTCTTCGCGGTGGCAACTGACGACAAAGTACCCTTCCGGCACAAGCTGCAGCCGCCGCAGTACGTCGGACGCGTCGATCCCGGGCATGTAGTGATCCAGGACCTCCTTCAAGGGGGAGCCGGTCTTGATCACGGTTTCCGGGGGGATCCCTTCGAGGAGCAGGTAGCGCCGCGCGTGCTCGGTGTAGGGGAGGTTGATGTCGCTGATGTGGTCGACGAGTTTCCGGTTGATCTCCTCGGGGACCCGCTGGTCGAAGCAGCGGTTCCCCGCTTCCATGTGGAAGATCGGGATTTTCCGGCGCTTCGCCGAGATCGCCGCGAGGCTGCTGTTCGTGTCCCCGAGGAGGAGGAGCGCCTCCGGATTCTCGATCGCCATCACTTCGTCGGACTTCGCGATCACGTTCCCGATCGTCCGGGCCGCCGTCTCCCCGGCCGCTTCGAGGAAATGGTCGGGTTTCCGGATCTCCAGCTCCCGGAAAAAGACCTGGTTGAGTTCGTAGTCGTAATTCTGGCCGGTGTGCACGAGAACGTGCGTCGTGCGCCGGTCGAGTTCGTCGATGACCCTGGAGAGGCGGATGATCTCGGGGCGGGTTCCAAGGATGGTCATCACTTTCATCGAAGCAGCTCCCCACCCCGCCGGTTCGGGAGATCCTCGACCATCAAGTGATGACGGGCGAGTAACTCCCGGGTCTCTTCCAGATCCAGCACCTTGTCGTTGGAGCTGTACTCCTTCTTGAGGCAGCCGGACCCGGTCCGTTCGCCGCACACCTCCGGCAGCATCGGCAGGATGGCATACCAGTCGCCCCGCTCGACGGTGCGGTGTGCCTCCTCATCGCTCACCATGATCTCGTGAACCTTCTCCCCCGGCCGGATGCCCGTCGTGATCGTCCGGACAGGACGGTCGCCGATGAGGACCGCGGCGACGTCCGCGATTCGGGATGCCGGCGCGCGGGGGACGTATGTATCGCCGGGGAGGGCTCCGGCGATCGCCGCCAGGACGGTGTCCACCGCGTGATCAAGGGTCAGGAGGAACCGCGTCATGTCCGGGGTGGTGATGGTCAAGGGCCCGCCGTTCCGGATCTGCTCATGGAAGAGGGGAATCACCGACCCGCGCGAGGCCAGCACATTGCCGTACCTCGTGCAGACGAAGCGGGTGCCCGGGCAGCGCATGTTCCCCTGGATGAAGATCCGCTCCTGGATCGCCTTGGTCATCCCCATCGCGTTGACCGGCTTGCACGCCTTGTCCGTGGAGACTCCGACCACCGTCTCGACCTTCAAGTTGTGCTTCTGGATGGCGCGGACGATGTTCTCGGCCCCCTCGATGTTCGTCCGGACCGCCTCATACGGAAAATACTCGCAGGTGGGGACCTGCTTCATCGCGGCCGCGTTGATGACGATGTCGATGTTACGGAGGGCCGACGCGACGCTGTCGAAGTCGCGGACGTCACCGATCCAGAATTGCAGCTTCCTTTGGAAGTTCCGGTAGATCACCTCCTCGGTAGCGGCCGGCCCGCTCTCGTACTCCACGCGGAGGAAGTGCTGCTTGGCCTCGTCGCGTGAAAAGACGATGATCCTCTCCGGGTCCCCAGCCTCTCCCCCCAGGAGGCGGCGCAGCAGGATCTTCCCCAGCGATCCGGTCCCCCCGGTGACGAGAATGCGCTTTCCGTCGAAGAGCTTCGTCGCCATCCACTATCTCCCTTCTCGGTAGGGTGTGCGGTCGGCGGCGAGCTGCTCCGCCAGCACCGGCCATTCCGGGCAGACATACCCCGTGGCGCGGAAGAATTTGTCGCCGTTCAGGCTGCGGTCGGAAACTTCAGCCCCGTCCGGCAGGATCTCCACTTCCAGGCGGAACGCTTCCTTCAACAGGCACAGAAGGTCGTGCTTGGATATCGGGGTGCTCGCCACCTGGTATAGCCCTGCCAGCTCCGGATGACGCTCGATGAGGTCTCCCACCAGATCCGCGAGATGGTTGGTCGTCACGCCGGAGTAAATCACGCGCGTGTAGCCCCGGACCCGCTTCCCTTTCTGGCCAAGGAACCACTCCAGGAGCGACCGGAAATGAGCAAGCTCCCGTCCGATAATGGAAGTGCGAAGGGTGAGGGCGTTCTCCGTGGCAACTTCCCCCAGGTACTTGGTCTTCCCGTAAAGGTCCGTGGCGTCGGGCGGATCTTCCTCGGTGTATCCACCCCGGTTCCCGTCGAAGACGCAGTCGGTGCTGAAATGGATGACCCTCCCTCCCCATTCCGCCGAGAATTCGGCCAGTTTGTGCGGGAGGAGGGCATTTATCGTGATGCTCGGGATCGCGGCGCCCGCCTCGTCGCGCTGCTTCACGATCCCGATGCAGTTCACGAGAAAGCGCGGTTTCCTCTCGCGGAGCGTTTTCCCGAGGGCGGACAGGTCCATGGCGTCGACTTTCTCGATCACCGCCCCCTGTCGGAAGAGGTCCACCCTCGCGTAAAAGGGGTCGGTAAGGGCGCCCCGGATGGTGCAGGCGGTGTCCGGGTAGCGGGACCGGAGGAGCTGGAACATCTTGTGCCCCAGCATGCCTTCTCCGCCAAGAACGAGGATCTTCAGGGGAGCGTTCCTCCCGGGCGGCCCTTCGCGCGCGCGAGCCGCCCCTCATGGGGGGTTATTACGTCAATCGGGGATCATATTATCCCTATTTTATCGGTGTCGCGGATGATTCTTTTCCTCGATCGGGCATCGAAGATTCGAGGGGAAACGCCCGGTCCCGCGATGAATCCCGTTGCGGGAAGGGCCTGTCCGCTGAGATAATCTCCGAATGGCGGGGACCGATTACCATTGTCCCCACTGTGGCGCGGAGCTGCGGGGGGACCCGCGGAGGCGCGGCTCCCGCTCCGGCGGGACGCCGGGATGTCCCTACGACGCGCTGGCGTACGCGGCGTTACGGGCCGGGCACGACGCGGTCTACTTCGGGGCGTGGCGCCGCATCGACGCCCCCCCTCTGGAGATCCGCCGGGGGTATCACGGGATCGGCCGCCACCTCGAAGCGATCGGGAGAGAACTGGCGGGCCACGACCTCCCCGCCGCCGGACGGGACCTCGACCAGGCGATCGAGGCGCACCGGGCCGCCGATCCCCGGGAGGATGCCCGGGACGCCCTCCGCTTCATGGACAACGCCCTCTCCTACGCCCACCGGGCGATCGACGATCTCCTCCACGAAAAAGGGCTGCCGCCGCACCAGCCGATGGACTTCGCGGAGTGGTACGATGTCGTCGAGGTCCCGTTCCGGGACGATTGGTAGGGCGGAGGGCCCCTGAGATGATCGATCTCGAACGGTACCCGAGGGAGATCACCCTGCGCAACGGGGTGACGCTGGTCTTCCGGCCGATGGGTCGGGACGACGTCGACCGGCTGTGGGTCTTCTTCCAGCAGGTCCCCCCCGAGGACAAGATGTACTTCCGGCAGGACGTGAGCCGCCGCGAGGTGGTGCAGCGTTGGGCGGACACCCTCGACTACGGCCTCGTCCTCCCGATCCTCGCGCTCGAAGGGGGCCGCGTCGTGGGGGACGCCACGCTCCACCGGCAGAGGACGGGGTGGAAGCAGCGGGTCGGGGTGGTGCGCGTCCAGATCGCCCCCGATTACCGGCACCTCGGGCTCGGGACGGCGATGGTCCGCGAACTGCGTCACCTCGGGGAGAAGTCGGCTCTCCATTACCTCATGGCCGAGGTGATCGAGGAGCAGGCGGCCGCGGTGCGCGCCTTCGAGAAGATGGGCTTCGCCCGCGCCGCGACGTACCGGAACTTCGTCAACGACCAAGGGGGGGGGCTGCACAACCTGCTGGTCCTGCTGTACCGGATGTCCTCCTCGGCGGATGACCGCAACGTCTGAACCGTTGTATACTCCTCCCTTCGACCGGCCCGGAACTCCCTCTCCGGAAAGATGACGACACCGATGGAAAAAGAACCCCTGTACCGGCGGGTGAAGCGTGTTCTGCTCGGGGCTCCCCGGGATCTGTTCGACCCGAAGATCTTCCACAGCGTCTCCCTCATCGCCTTCTTCGCCTGGGTGGGGCTGGGCGCGGACGGGATCTCCTCTTCCTCGTACGGTCCGGAGGAGGCGTACCTCGCCCTCGGGGGGCACACCGTCCTCGCCCTCTTCGTCGCCGCGGCCACGGTGCTCACCGTCTTCATCATCTCGGGCAGCTACGCGCAGATCATCGAGGCGTTCCCCTCCGGCGGCGGGGGGTACATCGTCGCGTCGAAGCTCCTCGGGGAGAGGGCGGGGGTGGTCTCGGGCTCGGCGCTCGTCATCGACTACGTTCTGACGATCACGATCTCGCTCGCGGCGGGGGCGGACGCCATCTTCAGCTTCCTTCCGCCGCCGTGGCTCGCCTACAAGTTCTCGTTCATCGTCTTCATCCTTTTTTCCCTCATCTGGATCAACCTGCGGGGGGTCAAGGAAGCGGTGGTGGCCCTCACGCCGATCTTCATCGCCTTCCTGTTCACCCACGTCCCCTTGATCCTCTACGCCGTGCTCCGGCACACCGGCGATCTTCCCGGTGTGGCCGCACGCGTGTCCGGCGACCTCTCCGCCGCATCCCGGGAGATGGGGTGGCTGGGCGTCTGTGCGCTGCTGCTGCGGGCCTACTCGATGGGCGCCGGCACGTACACCGGGATCGAGGCGGTCAGCAACTCGATGCAGACGCTGCGGGAGCCGCGCGTGCAGACAGGCAAGCGGACGATGGCCTACCTGTCCGTTTCCCTCGCCTTCATGGCGGGGGGGATCATCCTCGGGTACGTCCTGAACGGCGTCACGCCCGTCCACGGGAAGACGCTGAACGCCGTCCTCTTCGGCGGACTGGTGGAGGGCCTCTGGCAAGGGAGCGGTGCCCGGCTGCTGGTCGCCTTCGTCCTCTTCACCGAGGCGGTGCTGTTGTTCGTCGCGGCGCAAACCGGATTCCTCGACGGGCCGCAGGTCCTCTCCAACATGGCGGTCGACTCCTACATGCCCCACCGGTTCGCCCACCTCTCCGAGCGGCTCGTGAGGAATTACGGGGTCTACTTCATGGGGGGGATGGCGTTCCTGATGCTCTTCATCACCGGCGGCTCCGTCCGGTACCTCGTCATCATGT
>JAJRBK010000220.1 GCA_028679495.1 Methanobacteriota archaeon | reverse complement strand
GTCACGATCCGCGCTGTCATCTTCTTCTTTATTTTTCGCACCCGTGGTTTTTCGAGAATTTACTTTTTTAAATGGACTTGAATTTTACGATACGCCGTCGGAAAGTAGAAAAAAGCAAAGTGTGTAGCATATATAGAAAATCATGCGCCTAAACAAGGCAACTCTATTTTGGAGGTGAAAGATGCTTAACAAAAAACTCTTTTCCGCTGTTTTAGCAACGTTAGTGATTCTCTCTGTTGTCGCAGGATCGACCGGTGCCTTCGCGCAGACGCAAACGACAACGACGGCACCTGAGGGACAGACTATCATTCAGACCGTAGCTAGCGAGACGAACTTTTCCACACTGGTGGGCTTACTCAAGGTTGCTAACCTCACAGACACGTTGAACGGAACTACTAATTACACATTGTTTGCGCCGTCAAACGAGGCTTTTGACAAAATCCCGAGCTCAGCTCTTGCCACTCTAGCGAATAACACGACCGCCCTTAAGAGAGTGCTGCTTTACCACGTCGTACCGGGGACGCTGTTATCGAAAGATATCAAGGGCAATGGAACGCTTACGACGGCAAACGGACTGTCATTGCCTTACTCCGTCACTAGCACTGTAGTCACAGTAGACAACGCCAGCATAACCAAAACGGATATCAACGCGACAAATGGCGTGATTCACGTCATCGACAGCGTTATGATACCGCCGGCAAACGCGACTGCAGCAGCCACGGCGTCAGCCACGGCGTCCGGAGGATTCCTCGGCTTGCCAGGCTTTGAGGCATTGTACGCGGTAGCCGGGCTATTAGCCGTTGCGTACTTGGTAATACGACGTCGGAAGTAACGCTTTAAATCAATACGTGAGTCCGGCTGTAGCTGGGCTCGCGCTTTGTTTTTCTCTACGAATTACTGTAACGTTATTTCATAGGAGCGATGCTTATCACGTAAGTTCTAAGTAAAATAGGTCGTATGTTTCGCAGGGCTGCGATATAAGTCGCAATAAAACGGAACGTGATCCTGATCGTCGCGTCGCTTACACTTGACATAAAGCTCGCATCGTGCGCAGTAAGTCATATAGAATAACAACATAGCGACCGCGCTAGTTATCTAACCGATAAGTAGAAGGCGAAAGTAATAGCTTGTCTAATCCTCTTAGAGGATACCCAAAAAACGCAGAACTACGACTATGATTATAATCACGATAATAAGCCATACTAAGTCCCTGACGCCCATATACCTTATCACCTCCTTTGACAGTTATCGCCTCTAAATTAATAAATACACCACGATTAGCGCGGCGGTGACTATCAACATACCGATGATGGTCACGAACGCTATCAGCTCTCTGCGCTGTACCCGCGCCCAACGCCTTTTTGATTGCTTGTTTCCCGTCGCTGGTTTGCGCAATTCGTTGCCGTCGTTTGTACCATCCGTCATTTGTCGCCTTCGTCGTCGTCCTCGGTGTTGGTCACAATGATTCGCTGGCATTGAATAAACATTGAGTGGTCAGGTCTCCCGAGCACGTGACCTTAATCATAAGCGGAATAGCAGGGATTCTAGGGGCTATCCTGGTCATTCTTCTCTACGTGTTTGGCACTCCTTTATAGGAGAGAAGGAAGGGCACTGCACGGGACTTTCGAATAGTCGCTACTGCACCGCTACTAAAAGGAGGCGCCATTGTTAGGGCGGTCTTCAAACAATTGACGCAAGCGGAGTTGCTGGATTTCAGATGTACGAAACGATTAGAACTATGACAAACAGTATCACGAATAGGATGATAAGGGGCTGCAGCACTGCTAAGGTTAATCCAGCGATCCCTAGAAAAGTCAGTATGAAGAGAATTACTGCCACTGCCAGAAAAAGCCAGGCAAGTCTTCTAAACCTGCCGTAACGCGGACCGAACAATCGTACCACGAATCCACCTCCGCTGCTGATTTGGTTGAACGATATTTAAGCTTTTGTCGTGGAAAGAATAAGGGAAGGACGCCGAACGCTAGTGAAGTTCTACTTCGCCTTCAGCTTCGCCTTCGTAATATCGGTCTGAGACAACGACTGTATCTTCTGTCACCTTGAGCGCTTTCAGGATTATCAATTCCAACAAAATTGTTGAAAATCCCATCTTTTCCTTGTTATAATCTGACAATAATCTATTTCTAGAATTTCTACTTCCCCCGTCGATAAGCGTAGTTCATGTAAGTTGGTAAATCCCATGAAAGCACCAGAGAAGGCTCCACATAACAATGAAGGCTGCACTCTCCGCAGTCCCGTGTCTCCTTCCAGTCAAATCCGGAGATCGCAGATTTTATACCAGTTTCTAAAACCGAAGCGCTAGCCGTGTATTCGTTGCGAACATAACAAGGCAGAACCAATTTTCCATACGGGTCGACGTTAATTACCGCCCAGGGCTTACACTTCCATCTCTTCTCATTAGCTATCACTTTAAAATAATTAATCGAATTAACGAGCGGGTAGCCTTTTTTCTTCATATCAACGAGTTTCCTGGCTATCTCTGCGACTTCGTGAGCTTTGATTGCAGACGCCTCGGCGTCGGAGTACTCATGAGCAACGGAGACGGATATTCCGGCACCCAATTCCTTTGCCAACCGCACCATGTCCTCTATCTCATTCAGGTTCTCCTCCATAATCGTCGTGTTGAT
>JAJRBK010000159.1 GCA_028679495.1 Methanobacteriota archaeon | reverse complement strand
TGGACGCATCAAGAACGAGCGTTTCATACTCCCCTCCCTCTCCCATTATGTGGACGCCGTATCTTTTATTAAGTTCAACGAGCGCATCGACTGCAGTACTATCTAATTTCCTACCGAGCCACGACTCGTCCATTCCATACGCAGCGACTTGGACTATGACAATATCCATCGATCGAGCCATCACACGCAGTAAACCTTCGGTTCCTTTACCCCAGAGCGGTGCGCATAATTGCAAGCTCAACTCATCACACAGCGCCTTAAGTCGGTTCATCTGGTAGTTGGATTCTATCGTTCCTGCTACAAGTCCATCGATATTGAGACCGTGTAAGAGATCGTGTAAAAGTGTGAGCTCATCTGAATGCGAAGATGAGACGCCAGACACTAATGGGATGCCTACCGCCTGTGAAACAAGGCGAGAGAGGGGTGCACAAGGTACGTGAAACATGTAGGAGTCCTCGATAGCCTGAATGTTCACGAGGCACTCAACTCGATGTTTGGCTGTGGCATACGTGAGAGCACAAATAGAGTCTTTGCCGCCAGAAATCAATGCCGCCCAGCGCATCCAAACTCCAACTTGATTGACTAATGAAAACTGCCTAGTCCTCCTTAAGAACAACATCAACTGTCTTAAGTGGTACGTCTGTTAGAGCCTTACCGATCACGGACTTTGCAATTTTCGCTGCATGTGATTCGTTCTCGGCGTTTAGGACCTTGATCTCAAAAATTAGCCCAACGAGAGCGGTGTTAGCCACCATATAAACGCTGTCAAATATCTCGCCGCACGCAGGACAGGGCATTGAGCCGACGGCCACTTCAACTTTGCTGAGTTTTGGATTCAAACGCTTGCCTGCCTCAGAGATTGCTATGCCTATAGCATCGTCTACCGACTTAACGTCCTTGACTAACCACGCTGCCTCGAGCGTGACAAAATAATCAGGCATATCAAGCTATTCGTCAACAAAGTTAATTAACATTTTCATCTCGAGATTTTTATAATGATCTTAGATAAAATATACAGCGCTTTTCGTGCGCGTTAATTATCTGCTTTTCAGCGCGCCCACTCTTATGCCCGCATCAAGCCAACCATGGCCGTAACTAAAGCAGACAAGCGCGTTTATCAAGTCGTCAACCTTCTGAAAGTGTATGCCGTCTTCGTAGTAGGATTGCGCCATTGTCATAAAATCGTTTGAGTATTTCTGATCCTCAACTATCTCGGCACGAGCTAGCGCAGTTCGGAGCATCATCTCGTATCGAGTGACTTTAATCTCGATGTCTGACATAACGAGCACCAGCGAACCTTTCAAGCGCTTCTTCTTCCATAAAATGTAATGATGCGGGAACCACGAGCACGTGCAGCGGCGGTCCAAAATCATAGTCTTTAAGTCTTCCTAACGTATCTGCTTTGACCACCGGCGATGACGAGCCTGCACGTGCGATGCCTACGGCTAACGAAGCAGCCAGTTGATGTCGTCCTTTCTCGTGTTCACTGTGGATGAGTAATTCTATTCCCTGATTGATAGACATCAGCTCTTTTTGTATATCTAAGAAGAGTAAAGTGTGAAGATTACTCCTCAAGTTTGTTATCACTGTGTTATAGGGCGCAGCAGAGATTGCTTTGTATGGAAATGAAATTGTTGCGGATTTGCCAAAGCGATAGTTTTGAAGGCCGGTTAGCCCACATACCGCTGTCACAATCGAGGCGCCGTGAATAAGTCGAGTTTGTATTCCTTGGTCGTGCGCTCTAATTCGCAAATCAACGTGCGTCGTTGAAATCATCGCGTCACCCGCAGTTAAAAAGACGACGTCACGATCTCGGGCGTCTCGCAAAAGACTCTTTTCTGGCGCTTGCTCGATTTCCTCCCTACTAAGAAGGTGAATCTCTCGTTGATAGAATTCTTGTAGTCGCTTCAGAGTACTTCCGACGAGCCTCGACGTGTAGAACTCAGCATAAACTACATCTGCATTTTTGATGAGCTTTAATCCTTTGACGGAGACATCACCTTCATCAAACAATCCAAGCCCTATAAACGTTAACATGAAGCTGCCTGAGTATCTAGATATATTCAGCCAAGTAGCTTGTTCTCACGCACATTAGCCTTTTCTCACCAAAAGACTTGCTTAATTTTTTTTGTGCTGAATAAATGACCCTGCTTTTCGAAGCAAGAAAGAGATAAGACCATTTGTGACCCTACAGCAAGCGGTGAGAACTTCTGCCAACAAAACAGTGCGTTGTGGTGCCAAAAGAAAGAGGAGAGTTAGTGAGAAAAAGGCTCAAAGACCTTGGTTTAATAGATGAAGCATTCAAGATAGCTGTTTCAAACGATCGCTTATATATTCCTGTAAAAGACGGGGTTGACGTTTCCTCATTTGAGCTAGAGACGTGCGACGTTCTGCCGGTCTCACGGCAGCGCTCCGCCAGGATTGGTCTAAATTATGAAGTAATTGGCGACATAGCTATTATTGATCGGACACCAGACAATGAAGCAGTGGCAAGAGAGCTTTTAGAGACACGAAAAGATGTCAAAGTCGTTCTTGCTGCGGCTAGCGGTGTACAAGGACAATACAGGCTCAAAGATCTTGTTTTCATCGCCGGAGAACAGCGGACGACCACCGTATATAGGGAGTACGGTTTTTCATTTACGCTCGACGTCTCTAAGGTCTATTTTAGTCCTCGACTAGCGACAGAGCGGCACCGAATAGCAAGCTTGGCTGACCCAAGCGAGACCATAGTGGACATGTTTGCTGGCATTGGTCCTTTTACGATCATGCTCGCAAAGAAGGTTAACATGGTTATCGCGTTTGAGATAAATCCCATCGCTGTGGAATATCTAAAAAAGAACATTGCGCGAAACCACGTAAACAACGTGGTTGTTTACGTTGGCGATGCGAAAAGCTTGGCACCGAAATCACGAAACGTTGCGAATCGAGTTATCATGAACCTGCCTCATGCTGCGTTCGACTTTCTCAGCGAAGCACTCACAGTTCTCAATGACGGTGGGGGCACCATACACTACTACGACGTAAGATCAGAGGACGAGTTTACGTACGCTGCTGAAAGGGTGAGAGAGGCGGTTGAACAGCGTGGCAGAACAATTGACAGTCTCCAACTTAAAAAGGTGCGGTCCTACGCTCCGCATCGGTACATTATCGTTCTTGACATAAGAGTTGCAGCGGGCTCAAACTGGGATTAAGGCCCTATGACGTGCTTGGAAAAGAATGTAATGCAATACAACGGGGTCAGCAGATGGTTGCCACCTTTGGGGTGTGCCGTTTGTGTTTGGAGGTGCGCACCTTGTTGCAAATATCCTCAACCTGACGTACTTCTACGCCGACAAGATCAGCTGTTTCTTTCACGGACTTTTTTTTGTCGATTAAGTGGAAAAGAAGGTTATCCAAGAGCTCATAAGAGAGCCCTAGCTCGTCTTCGTCGGTTTGCCCGACCCAGAGTCCAGCAGAGGGCGCTTTTGAAACAATCGACTCCGGGATATTTAAGTAGCGCGCAAGCTGAAATACTTGGGTTTTATATAAGCCGCCGATTGGGAGAACATCAACACCACCATCACCGCATTTAGTGAAGTAGCCGGTAAGCAATTCCGTCTTATTCCCTGTTCCTAGAACCAGCCGATGCTCTGAATTGGCTACAAGGTAGGCGAGGACCATCCGCACCCGGGCCTTAAGATTTGCCTCTGCGATTGAAACCTTTTCGCTTGTTTGCCACGTTGCTACGTCTTTTCCGAAAACCTTGAAACATTCAACAAGGGGGTCAATTACGAGCACCGTGAACGGCATCTCATACGTTTGCGCGATCATTTTCCCATCATCTACATCTGCTTTTGGCGTGATGTGCTTTTCCGGTAAAATAAGGGCTCGCGTATCGACTACATCGTGCGCTAATGACGCCACGACGGAAGAGTCGACACCGCCACTTAACGCGATGACCACCCCTGAAGCGCCTGCCAAACGTACGCTCGTTTCAATGAAGTGCTTAACCTTTTGGGCAATTGCCTCTAATGTTTCGTCGCTTAACACTAAAGGGTGCATCTCATCTATCCACGTTAGGTGTGATCATTTGCACTAAAGACGTCTTTCATTGTGTTAAACACCTTAGATTTGCGACTGGCCTTCGGTACGTGTTCTCCATTGATGGAAGCGAGTTCTTGAAAAAGTTCTCTTTGTCTATCGGAAAGGTTTTTTGGAACCTCGACGATGAGCGTCGTGTACTGATCGCCTCGACTACGGCGGTGAACGCTGGGGGCCCCTTTATCCTTCAAGCGTATCGTCGTGCCACCTTGCGTTCCTTCCGGGACGCTTATCTTCGTTGGTCCATATACCGTGGGTATTTCGATTTGCCCTCCTAACGCCGCCCGAGCAACGCTTATCGAAGTATCACAATAAATGTCATCTCCTTCACGCTTGAAGACGTCATGTGGCCTAACGTGCAGCATTACGATCAGGTCACCAGCCGGCCCACCACGGATGCCTGCTGATCCTTCCCCAGGTTTTCTAATATGTAGACCCGTATAGGCACCAGGAGGCACTTTAATTGGAACCGTTTTAGTTATTCTCACTCTCCCCGTGCTGCCACAACGTTTGCAGCCCGTTTCGAACACTTTTCCCTCTCCCTTACACTCTGGACATGTTTCTATCCTGATAACCTGGGCGCCAAAAATACTCTGTGAGCGCTGGATTTCACCCTTCCCGCCGCACGATGGGCAGTCTTTAACCTCGGTGCCGGGTTCGGCGCCTAGTCCATCGCAATGCTCGCAGCGTTCGTAGCGGGCTATTCCTAACTGCAGTTCTGTTCCAAAAATCGAATCTTCAAACGTTACTTCTACGTCCGCAGCGAGGTCAGGACCTCGTTGTGGCCCGGAAGGGCGGCTTCTACTTCTATTCTGGGCTTGAAAAGGGCTTTGGCCGAAGCCGCCACCAAAAAATGTTTCAAAAATATCAGAAAAGCTGCCAAACCCGCCAAAATCGCCGAACCCGGCCCCGGACGTCGCTTGCTGGGAGCCAGATTGGCCGAATCTGTCGTAGGTTGAGCGTTTGCTTGGATTGCTGAGTACCTCATAGGCTTCGGTGATCTCTTTGAATTTTTCTTCCGCCTCAGCTTTGTTAGAGGAAACGTCGGGGTGGTGCTTGAGCGCAAGTTTCCGGTAGGCCTTCTTTATCTCAGCTTCGGTCGCATTTCGATTGACTCCGAGTACTTCGTAATAATCTCGCGTCATAGAGTCCCGTTACGGCCTATTCTTCATCTACTACTTCGTAATTAGATTCTTCAGTCGCCGATTTCTCTTGCCCGCTTTGAGCAGTTTTAGCATATAATTCCGTCGAGATTTGGTAGATCGTGTTAGTCAGCTGTTCCGTGGCGCTCTTTATAGCGTCGCTGTCAGTTGCTTTAAGAGCTTCTCGTACGTTCTCGATTTCTAAGCGCACTTTGCCCTTATTGGCCTCGTCGATCTTATCTCCCATGTCCTTAAGCGTCTTTTCAGCTGTATATACCATCGAATCAGCGCTGTTTCTAATGTCGGCCTCTTCCTTTTTCTTTCGATCATCCGCAGCATGGGCGTCTGCGTCCTTAACCATGCGATCGATCTCATCTCCTGAAAGACCCTTCGACGACGTGATAGTGATCTTTTGTTCATTGCCTGTTCCTAAATCCTTCGCCGAGACGTGCACGATACCGTTGACGTCAATGTCGAACGCAACTTCAATTTGTGGGATCCCCCGTGGGGCGGGTGGAATGCCAACCAGCTGAAAACGTCCCAGTGTTCTGTTGCCTGCAGCCATTTCCCGTTCGCCCTGAAGCACGTGGATTTCGACCGAGGTTTGATTGTCGGCAGCTGTTGAAAAGACTTGAGATCTTTTGGTCGGGATGGTCGTGTTCTTTTCGATAAGCTTGGTAAACACGCCTCCCAAAGTCTCGATGCCGAGCGATAGGGGGGTCACGTCGAGCAATAGTATATCCTTTACCTCGCCTACAAGAACGCCCGCTTGAATCGCAGCGCCGATTGCAACGCATTCATCCGGGTTTATGCTTCGGTCAGGATCCTTGCCGAGGTACTTTTTAATCGCATTTTGCACGGCAGGGATACGAGTTGACCCTCCGACAAGTATAATACGGTCAACGTTACTTGGCGTGAGGGCTGCATCCTTCATAGCTTGCCTTGTCGGGCCCATCGTCTTTTCGATCAAATCCTCTGTGAGCTTATCAAATTGTGCTCTCGTCAGCGTCACGTCTAGATGTTTTGGACCGTTCTGGTCAGCTGTGATAAAGGGGAGATTGATTACCGCACTAGTAAGCGTCGATAACTCTATCTTTGCTTTCTCTGCCGCTTCCTTCAGTCTCTGCAAAGCCATTTTGTCATTCCTGAGGTCGATCCCGTTCTCCTTCTTAAACCGATCAATGAGATGATCCATAATTCGCTCATCGAAATCATCACCACCAAGCAGATTATTCCCACTGGTCGCTTTCACCTCAAATATGCCTTCGCCGATATCGAGTATGGACACGTCAAAAGTGCCCCCGCCTAGATCAAATACCAAGATAGTTTGCTCCTCCCCCTTATCGAGACCGTAGGCAAGAGAAGCTGCCGTTGGCTCATTAATGATTCTCAAAACGTCTAGTCCAGCGATAGTGCCTGCATCTTTTGTGGCCTGACGCTGGCTATCCGTAAAATAGGCCGGAACTGTGACCACGGCCTGTGTCACCTTCTCACCTAAGTAGTTCTCAGCGTCTTGCTTGAGCTTTTGTATAATCATTGCTGAGATTTCTTGCGGTGTATATGTCTTGCCTTCAATCACAACTTTAAAATCTGAACCCATCTTCCTTTTTATAGAAGCGATGGTATGATCGGGGTTAGTAATTGCCTGTCGTTTTGCGATCTCGCCCACCACGCGATCATCTTTGATAAACGCGACGATTGAAGGTGTCGTCCTGTTGCCCTCAGCGTTTGGGATTACGATCGGCTCTCCTCCTTCCATCACTGCGACGACAGAATTGGTCGTTCCCAAGTCTATTCCTATTGCCTTACTCATTAGTTCACCCTACTTTTCTCTTTTATTCACTTTGACTTTTGAAGGCCTTATAACCTTATCATACAACTTGAAACCCTCTTGAATCTCCTCTACCACAACGTCGTCGGGTGTGTCCGTGTCATTCACGCTCATCACCGCTTCGTGAACGCGTGGATCAAATTGCTCTCCAACCGACTTTATTTTCTTAACACCGATCCTGTTTAGAATACCACAAAACTGCTTGTGTATGAGTCGGATGCCCTGCGACGTCCCTTCTGCGTTTTCAACTTCGAGCGCCCCAGCAGCACGTTGCAGGTTGTCAGAGACGGTGAGCAGTTCCTTGACAAGGTCAAAGGATGCATACTTAGTAAGTTCCTCGTTATTGAGTTTTGTACGCCTTTTGAAATTCTCAAAATCGGCCTGAAGCCTTTGTAAGCGAGAGAGATACTCCTCGTTCTGCTGCTTCACTTTATCAAGCTCTTCCTTAAGGCTCGCCTCCTCTGGAGGGATTGCAACCTCAACAAGCTCCTTATCGTCGTCCTTTTGAATGGACAATACCTCCTCAAACAACGTACTTTTATGTGTTTGCACTTCTATATAAAATCTTTTAAGCAGACTATCTTGCAAATATCACTATTATGCGCTCCTTTTCGCTTATTCTCTGTGCAGGGCGCTGATTCATGAAACCCTCTGAACTCGAATTACAGTAAATTAATGGCTAACACGGGCCATTCGCGGCTTCACCGCTTGCCAGGTCTTCAGAGGATTGAACCTACACTATGTTGCTGTAGTTATCGACGTTCTTTCTTATCGTCGTCCCAGATTCAACAGTACAGTGTACTCCAATAATCTTGCCTGCTTCAACAAGAATCCCGTGTCCGAACCGGCAGTTTTCTCCTATGATCGAGCCTAGGTTCATAACATGATGGAGTTCTCCATCGAGATATGGCGTCGCCAACTTCGCTTGTTCTGTAACGAAATGCGATCCAATTATTGTATTTTTTCCCACGATGGAGTTCGCAACAAGCGAATGAGATCCTAATCGAACGTCATTCATTATTAAAGAATTTCTCACCTCAGTGAATGAATCAATAGTGACGCCATTTCCAATGCTTGACGACGGTAGTATTGTAACGTTCGGTCCTATCTCAGCATCCTTGCCAATAATTGCAGGACCTAAAATGTATGAACCAGATCGTATGATTGAATTCTCTCCGATAATCACACTTCCTCTAACTTGCGCGTTATCTTCTATCTGGTTGCTATACTGAACTTGCTCCTCTTTTACAGTAGCAAGAACGGCCGCATTTGCGTTTAGAAGATCCCATGGATAGCTCGCGTCAATCCACATCGAGCTAGTGTGAACGCCTCGAACGTCGTAGTGCTTCTCGATCATCCGCTGAATGGTGTCGGTTATCTCGTACTCCCCTCTTGGAGATATTTTAGTATAAGGAATCTCATTAAAAGCTGCCGGGGTGAAGACATAAACACCGGTGTTGATGTAGTGACTAATGTCAGTACCAGGCTTCTCTACGATTTGAGTTACCCTATTACCTTCGGTTGTGACAACGCCGTAGCCTTTCACGTTTTCTTTGACGGTGAATAGTAGGGTCACGTCACCGGCAGCACTGCCCGTCACCTCCTCGATAGCCTGCGGGCTGATGAGGTTGTCTCCATTTAAAACCAGGAATTTTTCTTCAATAGAGTCCTCTGCAAGCTTAATTGCGTGTGCTGTCCCTAGCTGCTGCGGTTGTTCGACGTACGAGATCTTCATGCCGAACTTCTTCCCTCCCTCGAAGTAGTTCATGACTTTCTCTTTCTTGTAACCGACTACGAGGGTCACGTCGGCGATTCCACACCGTGCAAGCGAATCTATCACATATTCAAGAATGGGTCTATTAGCGATAGGAACCATAGCCTTCGGCTGAGTCAATGTAAACGGCCGCAATCGTGTTCCTTCACCTGCAGCAAGGACTATAGCTTTCAATATATCACTGAGAACCTATATGGAAAATAACTATATAGCCATTACTTATCATTGAGATGCGATCGGAAAGGTTTCATATATTGTTGGAAGCAAGGGCTAGTGACAGTTATTGGAGCTACCATGAAAGGTGAAGGCTGCAGCAATCTTCAGCAGCTAGCAAAAGTTGTCATCGACAACGCTGTATATCCAAACAAGACGATGCTCGCCAAGCGCTCTGCATTTGTTGAGCACGCTGAGACGTTTCACCGAGAAGCATGTATCCCCTTCAACGCTGACCACGGCGGCGTCATCCTCATGTCTGCCCATCAGCCCAATCTCTTTCCTTACAGTGGCGTAGTGAGAAAACTAGTTCTTGTTCACGCGGTGGCAGAGCAGTTGCGCAATACGCTTAATTCTCCGGTTATGGAGCTTTTTTGTTTTGCTGATCAAGATTTCGCCGATGAAAGGTACTTTAGAGAGGCCCAACTTCCGAGCGTGAGAGGCAAAAATGGGACACTTGAGCTGCGTTTAGCAGTGCCCTCAACATACGGCAAAAAGCTTATGCGTGCGGTTCCAAAACCAGACGAAGCTCAAATTAAGAGGCTTAAAGATCAAATTGAGCGATGGGTAAGAGAATCGACAGAGTCTATCATCAAGCATTGCCGACAGCTGGGTCTGCACGCCCCAGAGATTGTTTTAGACACGCGGGCCACGTTTGAGCTCATAGACCAAGCAAGCGAAAAGAGCGCAAACATGGCCGACTTCAATTCATTCTTTTTGGCATATCTTGCTCAAGAATATAGTTTAGATACCATCTTTGCCCGGTTTTCACAATGCCAACAGGTATTTTCTGAGGAGATTACCTTTATTCTTGAGCATTTCGATCTTTATGCTCGACTGATGGCACAACCGTATAATCAATCCGTGCCAACAACGCCAGCGCCTATTTGGTACCATTGTCCGTGTGACGGAAAAGCTGACGTCAAACTCATACCAACACCCCACACAGGCCTCATAGCGACATGCCGAGCATGTCAGGCCACCGTAGGGTTTAAAGGAGATCTAGGTTCTGCACTGAAGCAAATGCTCCCCGATATATCGCTGCGAGCGGAAGCCCTGCTGCTTGCTTTCAGCGGCATTGGCATTACCTACTACGTGGGAGGCAAAGGCGGGGTCGAATACCTTAGGAGGGCGAATAGAGTCGCCGACGGGTTGCGCATGCCTTTTCCCGTCGTCTCTATATGGAGGCCTCAAGACGTTTATGGAGGCATCGGACAATTAGACGCGATCTTAGAGCTCTTAAGGATAAGAGCTGAATATAACCTCGCAAATGATGAAAGGACTTGTAATACAGACGTACTAAATAGCGAGCTGAATGATTTGCTTTTGGATATCGATCAGGCAATATCGTCACTGGAAAAGCTAAAGGCAAACATTGCAAGTAGGAAAGTTGATGGTTTCAAAGAGACTATAGGCGTTATCGTCCAAATACAACATCAGTTAAAGGCACAACTTGATCGAAGCAAGATTGCACGCGACCGCTCTATCGTGAATAACGTCGCAAAGACGCTTAGAGTAATGCCTTCTATACTTGACTACACCATAAACATTGGACTGGAACGGACTGCGGCGCAGTGGATGGATACGCTACAGTCGAATAGACCTTTTGAAGCAGACATACCATTAACGACAAATGCTTCATCTGACGAGTTATTTGGTACTGTAAAACAACTATGTGGCGGTGATTTGTTTGAGTAAGATTATCCTCGCCATTGGAGCGCACCCTGACGACTGCGAGCTTGGTTGCTACGCCACCTTAGCATATCACAAACATAACGGTGATGTCGTTCATTTACTCGTTCTCTCAAAAGGAGAGGCAGGAGGGCCGGGAGCGAGGAGGGTCGACGAGTGTAAAAAGGCTGCGCATTTGCTTGGCGCAGATAGTATCACAATTGAAAGCTTACACGATCGAATGATTACGAACGACTATCGTACGATCGAAGTCATTAAAGCTAAGGTGAATGAGTTGCAGCCTGACCGGATCTATACCCATAGCCCGCACGATAACCATCAGGATCATCGCAATGCAGCCTTGGCGACCATGACGCTTTATCGGCACGTGAACGATATACTCCTCTATGAATCACCCAGCGTGTCACTCGACTTTACACCTCGAGTTTTTGTAAACATTACGAGCTTTTTTAACGTTAAAATAGAGGCTTTAAAGCTGCATGAGACTCAAAACGACAAGTATTACATCCGTACCGAAGCGATTGCAGGCCTTGCAGAGTACCGGGCTTTTCAAGCCGGCATGCTTGCAACACGTAATCATAGCAAAGCTGAGGCGTTTGATCTCGCCAAATTGACCTTTTAGTATTGAGAGCCGTAAAAAGGCTGATAATCGCCTACGCACCACGCCTGGGTCTAATAACTTTACGTTTGTACTTTATG
>JAJRBK010000230.1 GCA_028679495.1 Methanobacteriota archaeon | reverse complement strand
GTAGGAGCATGGCAGGAAGTCCGCCTCGAAGATCGGCTCCAGGACCAGCAGGGCCGCCGTCTGCGCGACCCGGTCCCGGACGGTCGGGATCCCTACCACACACTACCCCTTTTCCAATAGCCCCCGAGACCTGTCGGATCCTTCATCCCGGGCACCCCCTGCGGGGCCAGGCGCTGCGCATCTTACGGCGCATCACCCAGGGCGAGACCTGCTGCGTACGGCTGGAAGTGCCCGCGGCGCCCTACGGGTTGGACGTACCCGTGGAGTGGACCGACCTACACCCCGGACCCGAGCTCCGGCCCACGGCGGCCACCCCGCTCCTCTCCGTTCCCGCTCTCCTGGCCTGCGCTGCCCAGGTAGAATGCCTCCAACGGGCACGGCGCGCCCCTGAACCCCGCCCGGAGGAGGTGTGAGATGGCCGAGCAACTGCCCCTGTTCGAGGATCATGATGGCTTGCTCCCGGATCCTCCGGAGCTGCCTGTCCCCATCCCAGAGGCCGCGGGTGAAGCACTCGCCCAACTTCTCACGCAGGTGCTCGCCCGGCTCCTCGCTTCCGAGGCGGAGCCGCCCCGATGAGCCCCGCGCCGGAGAAGGTACGCGCCCACCACCTGGACCGGGTCGCCTGCATCTACGTGCGCCAGTCCACGCTCGCCCAGGTCCAGCACCATCGCCAGAGCACCGAGCGGCAGTACGGCTTCGTCCAGCGCGCCGAGGCGCTGGGCTGGCCGCAGAACCGGGTGGCCGTCATCGACGAGGACCTCGGGAAGTCGGGCGCCTCCGCCGAGGAGCGGGGCGGCTTCCAGCGGCTCGTCGCCCAAGTCTGCCTCGGCCAGATCGGGGCCGTCTTCGGGTTGGAGATCTCGCGGCTCGCCCGCTCCTGCGCCGACTGGTATCGGCTGCTTGAGCTCTGCGGGGTCGCGCGCACCCTCATCGTGGACGACGACGGGATCTACGATCCTACCGACTTCAACGACCGCCTGCTCCTCGGCTTGAAGGGCACGATCTCCGAGATCGAGCTCCACTACCTCCATCAGCGGCTCTGGGGCGGGAAGCTCCACAAGGCCCGGAAGGGGGAACTCGCGCTGGCGCTGCCCGTCGGCTTCGTCTACGATGCCGCGGGCGCCATCCGCCTCCATCCGGACGAGCAGGTCCAGCAGAGCTTCCGGCTCCTCTTCGCCCTCTTCGCGCAGCACCCCTCGGCGCACGCGGTGCTGCGACTCTTCCGCCAGCAGGGTCTCCTGTTCCCGGGTCGGCAGGAGATCGGCCGGTCCGATAGCCAAATCGTCTGGCGCCCGCTATCCTATGGCCGGGTGCTGACGGTCCTCCACAACCCGTTCTATGCCGGGGCGTACTTCTTCGGGCGCCGCAGCGCGCGGCTCGCGCCGCCCACGCAGCGCTCCATCCGGCGCCCGATGGCCGAGTGGGACGTGCTGCTCTGGGCGCATCACCCGGGCTACCTCGACCGGGAGACCTTCGCGATGAATCAGCAGAAGCTCGCCGGCAATCAAACCAACGGGCTCTGGGTCGGCACGCGCGGGGCGGTCCGCGAAGGGGCCGCCCTCCTGCAGGGGCTCACACTCTGTGGCCGCTGCGGTCGCCGCATGAGTCTCCGCTACCCCGGCCGGGCGCATACCCAGGGGTGCTACCTCTGCGACGCCGATCGGACTCGCCACGCCGGCCCACCCTGCCAGGCCGTGCTCAGCCCGCCCGTCGACGCCGCCGTGAGCCGCGCATTCCTGGCGGCTGTGCGGCCCGCCCAGCTGCGGCTCGCGTTCCGGGCGTTCGCGGCGATCGAGACGGAACGCCGCCAGGTGGCCGCGCAGTGGGAGCGGCAAGTCGAGCGCGCCGAGTACGAGGCCGACCGGGCCCGCCGGCAGTTCGAGGCCGTCGAGCCCGAGAATCGCTTGGTGGCACGCACCCTGGAGACCGAGTGGAACGCCAAGCTCGAAGCGGCGGCGCGCTGTCGGCAGGAGGCCCAGCGGTTCCTGCAGGCGCATCCCCCGCAGCTGAGCTCCGAGGACCGGGCGCGCATTACCCGCCTCGCCGCAGACCTGCCCGCGCTCTGGGCGCATCCCCAGACGACGGCCCAAGATCGGAAGCTGCTCCTCCGCACCCTCCTCGCGGACGTCACCTTGACCCGCGAGCCCGGCGCGGATCAGGTCCGGGTGCTCCTCCGCTGGAAGACCGGCGCCACGTCGGCCCTGGTGGTGCCGCACCCCACGCAGGGCTCGCGGACTCCCACGGCGGTCATCGAGCGCATCCGCGCCCTCGCGCTGCGGCACTCCGATGCGGCGATCGCCCGCCTGCTCAACCGGGAGGGGCTCCGCACAGGGAAGGGACATCGCTTCACCACCCAGGCCGTCTCCTGGATCCGCTTCGCGTATCAACTGCGCAAGGCGCCAGCGGCGGCGAGTCGTCCGCGCGTGGCCCCGGCACGCACCCATGAACAACTCCACATCTACTGAGGGAGGGGCAGTATGAAGCCACCGTCGGGATGCCGAGCGGACGGGTCTTGCCGTTCGGCTTGGGAATGTAGACGCGCCGCACCGGCTGGGGCCGGTACGTCTTCGCACGCAGCGCCTCGTGCAGTTCCGCCACGAGCCGCTGGGGGC
>JAJRBK010000158.1 GCA_028679495.1 Methanobacteriota archaeon | reverse complement strand
CGCAGTAGATAGATCGCTCGGCTGCACACACTTTGAAGGGGTGAAAGGGCAGGTCATCTTCTACGACAAAAAAGTGCCGCTTAAGCCGATCGTCGACTACCTAAAGCACATGGAGGAGCACGCAATCGCCTATCAGGTTGCATTGATTGACGTGAAAAAACTCACATTTGAAGGCGATCTTATAGATACGAAACGGCTTGCAGAGGAGCAATCGGTATCTGTCGACGCCCTCCTCCATTGGCTTAAGGCCAACCCCGTCGCAGATTACCGACTCATCGGTTCGGTCGTTATAAGCGAGCGAAGGCTTGAAGAAATTGATGAAAAGCTACAGAAGCTAGATGGGTGTACCCTTTCTGAAGCCCTCGACACCGTAACTGCAGCACAACTTCCTTTTCCCGAAAAAATCTTGGATGCGCTCGGCTATGTTATCGATTGGAATGGGTTAGACCCTGATGCTGCGACTATTCGAAAGACCACAGTTGACACTGCAGTATCACACTCGTAGAACACCGTCACGTTAGAGTGTTGCACGCGTGCCTACGCTCGACACGTGGTATCGAGGCATCGAGCCTTGGTTTTTAGCTGCAAACGGGGCAGACCGCACGTGCATCGTCCGGTAATTGAGGCGTTGGCGGGCAAAAGAAACGCTGTTTTACATCCGTCGTAGTACCGTTCGCATCCTACAATAAGCCCCCTTCGTCGCACGACGGTGAGAGAACTCTCACAACGCGGGCATGTGAACTTGTGGTTAGCAAACGCTGCCGCGATGATATCATCCATATTTTCGCATTGCCGGTCGACACATACGTCGACGCCGAGGAGCTTGAGCTTGAACTTTGGCAAGCCACAACTGCACGTAGTGTGCGCGAGGTCTGCACCGGCTGGGAGTTTATATATCACGCCACACTGACAGGTGATGACATTATCCACACGACGCAACGACCCACCACACCGCTTGCAGTGACCTACAGTGGCGGCGGGCTCGTTCGTATCGTTCTCAAGATCTGATTTCGCAACAGAGTTGCCAGCAGGTGAATGGATGGAAGACTCAACGAGCCTGGGATCACGAGGGCGCGACACCTGTGGCGCTGTATTTGAAGTGCCTATACTCTCTTCAACTAGAGGATGGACCCCGGTGGGAGCGTTCGGTTGCGCCGGCATTGTAGTGCTTTCTGAGGCTTCCATTCTCATCGTGTCATGTGGAAGCCCTGTAACCATAACGGCCTCTTTTACGACCAGAGGATCGAGCACACAATCAACGTGATCCGCTCGTATTTCATACGTTACGTTTGAATTTTGAGAGCCGTACACGCCGATGGGGATAGATTTGACATAACCTTTGGCGGCATAGAAGGTCTCATGCAGCATCGCTGTTCCGTTAGCAGAAACTGTGATGGATGTACGCCCTCCTCCTCCGTCATTTCTTACAGTAGCGTAGTATAGCTGGCTGTGCCCAAACGGTATGGTATCTGGCAGCTGTATGTCGATGGCAATACGGGGAAGCCGGGCAATTGATTGCGCTACCTTCGCGCCGGCAATAAGACGCGATTGGACGACTGGGGTTATGTCAAACGGCGACCGAACGCCTTGTTCGTACAGCTGGGTGGCCTGCTTGATTCCTATGCCCTCGAGCTGAAGGAGAGGACAGAGCTCTTCAGGCGCTCCATATTCGAGTCGCAGCGCTAAAACTCGTGCACGTAAGATGGCTTGAGGCGCATTAAAACGGAGTAGAAAGGCGGATAACGCTGACAAGAGACGGAGCGCATTTTGCCGGATGATCCACGCATCGCTTCGCACAGCCTCTGGAACCTCCCCACGCTCGATATACGCTTTCAGTACAGCGTACACCTTGGCCTTCGGGCCGGTATGCCGCGTTTGTGCGCGCTTAATCGTCGCGAGCTCATTTCGCCGTACGACGACGTCCGCAAACTCGGCAGCTGACGCGACGGCCTCGAGCAGCTCTTCATCGGTTGGACTAACGCGTAAGTGTCCAAAGATGCGCGCGGTATCCAGACGGAGATAGTACGTCGAGGTTAACGTGCCAAGCTCAGTGGGGGCTAGGTGCTCGTCTGTCGCGCTAACAAACCCGCCGTCCACAAGCGACCGCACACGCTCGTCAATTAACGTGTCCGACTCAGGGTGTTGGACGTAGAAAAATGTATCACGCAACCACATCTTAGCGTCTGCGTAACTTTTAATCGTCCCCATGCTAATTTCAGCGTTTAAATGCTCATCTATCGATGTATGTAATTGCGAGCGAATAGGCTGCCCTTCCTGTAGCATCCGTGTAAAGTCCTTAACGCGCTCTCGAGGGGAGATAATCCACCCGAATCCGCGCTCATCGTACTGGGGTCTTCCAGCGCGGCCGAGCATCTGCAAAAGATCAAGCGAACTGATCTCTGCGTCAATGGCCTCGTTTGCGATATCGCGGATGATGACAACTCGTGCTGGCAAATTGACGCCCCAAGCGAGCGTTGACGTCGAGATGAGAATTTTGACGTGTCCTGACTTAAACGCCTCTTCAACGAGGTCTCGGTCATCTTTTGGAAGGCCTGCATGGTGAAAACCAATCCCGTGACGCACCGTTTCGCTGAGCGACCTGCTTTTTATCCGCAGAGCTAGCCGCTCGGACTCAGCGGTTGCGAGGTTGTGTTTTTTTGTTCTGTACACGTCGACGAGCTTTGATGCTGCCTGACTGGTATCTTGGCGCGTTGCCACAAAAATGAGTGCTTGGCCGTGGGCGAGATGGGGCGCAATGAGTGAGACGGCTTTATAAAGGCGAATGTACTTGTCGACAAACTTGTTCTTGCCAGGGTTGTACCCAAACACCTCCGCTTTGAGCGGTATCGGGCGGTAGGACGCATCGAACGCAAACGTATGCTCGTCGGTTGCTCCTATCCACCGAGCCACCTCAGAAATATTCGGCATGGTGGCACTTAAAGCGACGATCCGAACCCGGTTATTCGTGATGCGCTTCATGCGCGTGATGAGCACTTCGAGCACCCCACCGCGCCCGTCAGAATCGAGCAGGTGCACCTCATCAATGACAATGACCTTGATCGCTTTGACAAACGTGTGGGTCGTGTGATGTTTCCTGCTTGCAGAATCCCACTTTTCCGGGGTCGAAATAATAATGTGGGCGCTTCGCGCTTTTGCCGGGTCGAGCTCCCGCTCTCCTGAAACGACATACACTTCAAAGCCCATTGGCGTGAACAACCGTTGCCACTCGTCCTCTTTTTCGTTCGTCAGTGCCCTTAGAGGCGCAAGATAGAGGATTTTTCCCGCTCGTGGCTTAGACAGCTCTCGCACCATCGCCAGCTCGGCTAGGACGGTCTTCCCCGATGCGGTCGGTGCAGCGACGACGACGTTGCCGTCTGAGTGCAGCAGGCATTGCAACGCTCTCGATTGCATCTCGTTGAAGAAGGTGAACGGAAAGAGACGAGCGAAAGGATCAGTAATCGCGTCTGCAACAGAAAGCATTCTCCACGCCACTCCGATACTAGTATTCTCAGAGGCTGCTACTTGAAGATATGTATTACGGGGAAAAAGTAATATCCGGTTGCCCGCATGGGATCTGTCAAGCGATGACGTAGCAGGATGACAGTGGAAATTAAAGATGATAAAGTGGTGCTCTCTCGCAAGATGGCGGGCGAACAGGAGTTCACCTCTTACGGCAGATTAAAAGGAGATCACCTTGAGCTTGCACTTGTGGAAGCCGCGTTCTTAATTGAACGTGAGCGGCTTGATGCT
>JAJRBK010000157.1 GCA_028679495.1 Methanobacteriota archaeon | reverse complement strand
TCCATCGAGTAAAACATACCGCTATAGGGGTCGGCTTGTTCGATCTTCACGAGATTAGTCTTAGAGTTGAGCTTTATGAGATAGTTCACGCGCGGATAATCCTCTCCATACCGGGCGATGAGACCCATCTGCGTGGCAAAGCACCCTATCTCTGCACTGCTTGCGATGCGAAATAAGTGTTCTGGATCGTTGTCATCGGGAGAGATTCCAGGGCCAAAAAAATCGTCGTTTAGATGCTCTATCTTCTGATCCCCTGCAAAAAGCATAAGACGTCCGCTTCCTTTAGTGATAAGGTCAAGGTTTCGGACATAGGTCGCACGCATGTCTTTGGGAACGTCCAGAGGGACTTTAACGCTCACTGAGAGATCCATTTGTTACCTCCTTTTGACTTCCTCTTGCGATACCTCGACGTGCCAGCTTATTGCTTTGTCGCCGTTTTTACGCGGGCAGGATACGAGGCGACAGTTGTAAAGAGGATTCCAATCCTTCCCAAGAGCGATCTGTGCTATCTGAAAGCGTACCCGACATGCGTAGCGAGCAAGACGGCAAAAAGAGGCGCTAAAACCGAGAAGAGTTGTACAGTGTTGACTAACTCCTCACGCGATCCATGTGAGTTACTTGAGGTAGTTCCGCTCTCCCTCTTCCATGTAACAGACACGATTTCCTATATTGACCGCGTGATCGGCAATACGCTCAAGATAGCGAGTGATGTAGAGAAAGCTCGCTATATCAGCGACGCTTTCCGTTGAGCACTGACCTTCAACGAACGTGCCTACCATGTCGCTGACGATCTCCTTGTATAGAGAGTCGATCTTGTCATCGCGAGATTCAAACGTGCGCGCCATTTCGATGTTGCCCTGGGCGTACGTCTCTATGCTATCTGCGACCATTGATTTGACCTCGCTGACAAGCTCATTGAACTTTGACAGGGGGACAGGTGTCCTGATGGGCTTCCCCATAGACACAATTTCTTCTGCAATGTCCACCGTGAAATCACCGATCCGCTCCAAGTCGGTGATCATCTTTAACGAGGTCGCAATAACGCGGAGATCCTTTGCCATGGGTTGTTCGAGCGCAAGCAGCATCATGCATTGGGACTCTATCTTACGGTCACATTTATCGATCACATCATCGTTTTTGATTACACGCTCGGCAAGGGCCGCATCGCTCGCTTCGAGGGCCTCAAGCCCTTCCTCTACCGATTTCAGGGTGGCATTGCCCATTTTTATGACGTTTTGTCGCAGTTCTTTTAGCTTCCTTACGTATCGAACTCTTGCCATATTCTTCGTCTCGTTTATCCGAACTTGCCGGTAACGTAATCCTCAGTCCTCTTGTCTCGTGGTCGTTCAAATAAATCTATCGTCGAAGCGTACTCTATGAGCTCCCCGAGCAGAAAAAACGCGGTATGTGTAGCGACGCGTGCAGCCTGTTGCATGTTGTGCGTGACGATGATGATGGTGTACTCCCTCTTCAGCTCATATAAGAGATCCTCGATTTTCGATGTCGCAATTGGATCTAACGCTGAAGCGGGCTCGTCCATAAGGAGCACATTAGGCTCTACCGCCAGAAGCCGCGCGATACATAAGCGTTGTTGTTGACCGCCAGACAGCCTCAGCGCCGATTCATTCAGGCGGTCGCTTACTTCGTCCCATAGGGCCGCTTTTCTCAAGCTCCCCTCAACGATATCGTTAAGGGCTTTCCTATCCTTGATCCCGTGGACGCGTGGCCCGTAGGCAACGTTGTCATAAATTGACTTTGGAAAGGGGTTTGGCTTCTGGAAGACCATTCCGATCTCTTTTCGTAATTGAACGACATCCGTGTCGTCGTCGAGGATGTTTCGTCCCTTGTAGATGACCTCGCCGGTAATCCTGACGTTATCCACGAGGTCGTTCATCCTATCGAGGGTTTTGATGAAAGTTGACTTGCCGCATCCTGAGGGGCCGATGAGCGCTGTCACCTCATTTTTTGGAATAGCTATGCTGATATTCTTGAGCGCTTGGAACTTGCCGAACCAGAGGCTCAGGTTCTTGACGCTGATCTCAACGTTATCATCCATCGGACTTTTCACAACCCCTTCAGCTTGTTGGTATAGCGGTTCATCAGCCAATCAGTAATAAACGTAATCGCTAAGATTGCGATGATCAAGACGGCTGCCGTGCCATAGGCCGTCGAGGTATCACGGTATTCCGTGAGGACATCATAAAGATGCAGCGTCATAGGCCGCCCCGGATCGTAGAGGCTGTTGATGAGGTTTAAGGCGCCTCCTGCGGTGAGGAGAATTGCTGCCGTTTCGCCAATAGCTCGCCCCAGCCCTAAGATGAGCCCTGTAACGATTCCAGGAAGCGCTGTCGGAACGACCACCGTCGTTATCGCCTGCCATTTTGTCGCACCCAATCCAAGGCTGCCCTCGCGCAGCTCAGCGGGGACGGTTTTCAGCGCCTCCTCTGACGTCCTGAGAGAGATTGGCAGGACCATGAACGCGAGCGTCAACCCTCCCGAAAGCACAGACCATCCTCCCGTGTAAGGTGCTAGGTAGATGACGAAGAAGAGGAACCCGAAGAGGCCGACCACGATCGATGGGATGCCCGCCAGTATTTCAGCCGCCTGGCGGATAATCCTTCGAAGGAAGTTCTCCTTCGTGTACTCGTTCAGGTAAATTGCACCACCAACGCTTATTGGCCCTGCCACGGCCAAACTGACACCAGTGACCGCGAGTGTCGCCACGATGGTTGAATAGATACCTCCGCCTGTTTGTCCCCACACACTTGGCTCTGCTGTTAAGAAATTCCAGTTGACTAACGGGAGGCCGTTCGCAAGTATGAACGCAAGTATCACGATTAGAATAAAGAGCGTCGCAATGCCTGATGCCCATAGCAAGGCAAGCGGCACCATTTCGCGGCGTTTGACAGGCATTTACGTCACCCGTCTCCTGCTCGCAAGGTTTGCGAGCCCCGTTAGGATCATAATGACTACGAAGAGCACCATGCCCATCGCAAAGAGTGCTTGGCGATGCGCTCCTGCTGCGTATCCCATCTCAAGAGCAATTTGGGCAGTAAGCGTGCTCACGGGGGCGAAGATTGAGTTTGGGATGCTCACGGCATTACCGGCGACCATAAGTACTGCCATGGTCTCACCAATCGCGCGTCCCATACCGAGGATAACGCTTGCTATGATCCCGGAGCTCGCGGCTGGGATCATTACGCTTCTAATGGTTTGCCACTGGGTGGCGCCCATCGCGAGGCTCCCCTCCTTGTACTCACGAGGAACAGCTCGTATGGAATCCGTGGAGATGCTAATAATCGTCGGCAATATCATAATAGACAAGATGACCCAGCTTGCAAAAACGCTCGTGCCGAACCCGCCGAATTGACCTCGTATCCACGGGACGATGACCACGAGACCGAAGAATCCGTATACGACGGACGGCACGCCTGCGAGGGCGTTTATCGAGGGGACGAGCACGCGTCGAACTGCAGGGGGGGCGATTTCCGCCAAAAACACCGCGCATGCAACGCCAAGAGGCGTTCCAATGCCTATAGCGCCGAACGTGACGATAAGCGAACCAACGAGGATAGGAAAGATCCCCCATGAGCCGTCGGAAAAGCTATCGGTGGGCAGCCAGATGCTCGACGTCAAGAATTGAGGGCCTGCCTCAAGGACAAAGGGCAGCCCTTCACTGAAAATAAACCAAATAATGAGGAATATTGCCGCCACTGCAGAGACAGCACAAAGCAAGAGGATGAGCTCGATGGTCGTCCCTTTCGCATCCTTTATTCTTGACCTCTTAAGCGTGCGCACTGCCATATTTGGCTTTATACGTATCACTCCCTTTAAAAAAAGAGGGTCTATTGGTCGTTTATTTCGTCGCTGACGTCGTCATCGACGCGTTCTGTGCGTCGCTAATAGATACCAAGCCATCCGCCTTTAACAACGCTTGTCCGCCAGCACCGAGCGTGAAGTTGATGAACTGACTCGCTAACCCGCTTGGGTCTCCCTTCGTTACGAAGAAAAAGTCCCGCTGAATCTTATAGCTTCTGTTTGCGATGTTATCGTATGTTGGCGCCGCGCCGTCGATATTGACAGCTTTAACTGAGCTATCGACTTCGGCTGACGAGATATAGCCGATAGCGTTTACATCCTGCGATACCGCCGTCCTGATGGCCCCCGTTGATGATAGGACGATCCCCCCAGCAAAATTACCACCCTTTAACACGATCGTTTGTACACCGTCACGTGTGCCTGAGCCTTGTTCTCGGTTAATAACATTGATCGTTGCGTCAGACCCCCCCACCTGATTCCAGTTCGTGATGTTACCCGTGAAGATGTCGCGCGTCTGATTCATAGTGAGGTTGTTCACCGGGTTCTTCGGATTCACGATCATAGCAATCCCATCGACCGCTATTGCAACAGGTTTGAGCGTTGGGTACGTTGCTATCTCACTCGCCTTCACTGCGCGTGACGACATGCCGATAGCAGCAGTCCCTTCACCGACAGCCTGAATGCCAGCGCTTGATCCGCCGCCTTGAACGTACACACGTGTGCCTGAGTTATTTTGCTGAAAAGCTCTTGCCAACACTTCAGCATGGGGCTGCACCGATGTTGAGCCTGCAACCTGCAGCTTCCCTGCGCTATTTGATGCGCAACCTGCCTCAAATACGGCCGCTGCAACCAATACTGCGACTAAGAGTATAGGGAAAAGCCTCTTCATATGCTCATCCCCATATACGCAGCCTTGTATTATAGCGCTATCTTATAGAGACTGTATGGAGTATAGAGAGCGTATGTTTGCCTGACTCTCATTCGGTCTTGGCGACGACGAGTTGATGGCGCTCGCTGGGACGTTCGGCCGTGGTCAGCAATACGGTCGGTACTGTTGAGAGAACAGTTTATCGGCAAGGCGATCTACGCATCGAGCTCATGCGCTGCTTCGTTAAGACCTTGGAGAAGGGGCGTTTGAATAGAACATGCCGGGGGCGGGACTCGAACCCGCGCTCTTCAGATTTCTCAGGTGTCGTGTGGTAGGTACCCTATGAGTCTGACACCTTAGCCATCTAGATCATCACATAACGATGCAACAATTTACTAGGCCACCCCGGCTTGTATTGCCTGCCATAGCGTACTATGGCGTCAGCATTTGGTACACCCGCTATTTAGGAGCGCTCTATAAAAGACTTTTTGTCAGCATCGGCCGCCACATATATATAAGAATAATATAAATGACCGTTTATAATTGAAACAGGGCCTTTTACGTCAATAATTGACGAGATAATTTGACAATTTATTTATATCGATATTATAATTTATCTCGTAAAAATAGTAAGGAGAGTATAATGAGGGACAAATCGATGTCGGTGTTTGATCAAAACGAGGAGATCGTCGCGAACCTCCTGTGCAATATCGGCCTCAAAAGAAACATGGCGAAGGCGCTCGTATACCTTGCCAACGTTGAAGAATCAGTGTCCCGGAGCATAGAGCTGGGTGCAGGCCTGCGACAACCAGAAGTCAGTATAGCGATGCGCGAGCTGAGAGGACGGGGGTGGATCGATGAATGGGAGCAAAAGAAAGAGGGCAAAGGGCGTCCGCTAAAGTGCTATCGTCTATCAGTCCCACTTTGCGACATCATCGACACCCTAGAGAAATCAAAGAAGTTAGAGGTACAACGGGACGAGGAGAGCATAGCCATGTTACGAACGCTCTCCTCAAGCGTGGGATCGAAAAATCCATCTACTCAATAAGCACCTCTATCGCTTCAGGATCTCGACGCAGGTCTCTTTTGCATCAGCCCGTGCAACGTGCACCTCTGAAACGTTGGTGAAGATGCCATGCTCTACGACCCCAGGAATGGTCGAGAGGTCCTTAGCAAGCTTTTCTGGATCCTGCACGACGCCAAAATCGGCGTCGACGATGAAGTTACCCTGGTCGGTAATAAAAGCACGATACCCATCTGAGCGTCTGAGCATTCCTCCTGCGCGCATTTTCTTAAGCTCCTTCATGACGACTGGATAGGCAAACGGCATGACTTCAAGCGGCACCGGGAGACGCAAATGAGGCGCAAGCTTCGAAGAGTCGACGGCGATGATAAACCGCCGCGCCGCAGACGCGACAATCTTTTCGCGCGTGTGAGAGCCTCCTCCTCCTTTGATCACGTTAAGGTGCGTGTCAATCTGATCAGCACCGTCCAAGGCAAGATCAAGGACGGCGTGTTCATAAAGAGTTGCAATGGGCACGTGGTGCTCAACTGCCAACAACAGTGATTGATACGATGTGGGAACCCCTCCTATAGAGAGCCCGTCATCGATGATTCGCTGACCTAGGTGGGCAATAGCGTACGCGACGGTCGTTCCTGTTCCTAGCCCGACGACCATTCCATTGTCGACGAGCTCAGCGATCGATCGTCCTGCAGCCTCCTTCTCTACACGTGAAGGGCCCATAAAACAACACATGGGGTGTGCAGGTTTAGGCGTTTCGATTTCTTTCTGCTGTTTCTGGGCAAACATGCCAAATCGAGAACGTTCGCGCGGAAAAGCCTATTAATACTGATGAGCAACCATTGAGTAACAGGATGGATGGAAATGGGATTGCTGAACCGTTTAACAACGCTCATCAAAGCCAAGATTAGCACGTTCCTCGACCGACACGAGGACCCGCGCGAAACGCTTGATTACTCTTATCAAAAGCAGCTTGATCTGCTGCAAAACGTGAAGCGTGGCATTGCGGATGTCGTTACGGCGAAGAAGCGATTGGAGCTTCAAAAAGCGAAACTTGAGTCGAATATAGAGGAGCTTAACAAGCAGGCACGTGAGGCGGTAAGCCTTGGACGTGATGATCTCGCGCGTCTTGCTTTGGAAAGAAAGAAGGACTCCATGACGCAGATTGAGTCTCTCACTTCTCAGATCGCAGACCTCGAAAATGAGCAGGCGAAGCTTGTAAATACCGAGCGAAGGCTGTCCGCTAAAGTTGAAGCGTTTAGAACCAAGAAGGAGACCATAAAGGCGCAATACTCAGCTGCAGAGGCGCAGGTTAAGATTACTGAATCTGTGACGGGCATCTCCGAAGAGATGGCCGACGTGGGTCTCTCCGTACAACGCGCTGAGGAGAAGACTGAAACGATGAAGGCGCGGTCACAGGCACTCGACGAGCTCATCGACGCGGGCACGCTACAAGACATGACCAGCGATGAGACAAAGGTCGAGGAGGAGCTGAGCAAGATAACGTCCAGCCACGAGGTCGATGACGAGCTGAAGATCTTGAAACAGCAGGTGCCGCTGAAAAAGAAGGCGAAAAAAGAGGAGACGCAGGAGGCACAGCAATGATTGTACGTATCCTTGGTGATGACCAATACGTACTTGATAGCAAGTACCTCGACGAGCTTAACGAGCTGGACAACTGCATGGTACAACATATCGACGACAATCAGGCCGTTGAGTTCAACCGGTGTCTGCACGAGCTGATTAGAATTATTAAAGAGAAGGGTACGCCCCTCGATCCAACTGAAATACGTCCGTCAGATCTTATTGTCCCTTCATCAGATATCACACTAAAGGAGGCGCGAGAGCTCTTCAGCGGGGAAGGCATTATCCCTGGGTGATCTATAGACTACAGCGGCACATCCCATAAGGGGTACCAGCGCTCGAGCTCATGCTCTATCGGCAGCTCCTGTTGCATGACCGAGCGTAGCCGGAACTCATACGCGTAATCTCGTTTGTGGTGTTGTACATCCACCGGCACGAAGGGATAGAACTCGCCGTGCTTGTAGTTGTAAATCCAAAACACGTCTTTCTGGTTGCTAAAGGGGAACACGGCGCACAGGATCTGCTCGCCGTACCCGCCATCTATCAGTGTTGAACTTACCGCATGGATATCAGAGACGAGGTTCTCAAATTGCACATCAGACACCACAACCCACGCATAGCCGAACTCGTCCTGCGTGATGGTAAAAGCGGTTCCACTTATCTTGAGCAGTTCCCTGATCTCGTTCTCGCATTGATCAAAATCGCCTGACTCGACGGGTTTAAAACAGATGCCTCCCTTGCCCGTCGACTGCAGATTAAACTCAGCCTTCAGGGTAATATAGGCAGTCGCCATGGAGAAAAGGTGGTCCACCTTGGGAGCAATGCCTTTTGTCCTTCCAAGTATTGAATCGAGAAACCCCATTGTTATTCCGCTGCCCAGATGTGAGCCTTTTCGCTGATGCCCCCGCAAACTCAAATGAGCGAGTGCATGTGAACCCCTCAAGGGTAGCTTGTGTCACTTATCGTCGAGCACTATAGACCCTTCAGGGCTAAATCGCACGTTATGGAGAGCCCCGAGAATCTGCTCGGGCGATGTTTCGCGCTCATCATAGGTGACGATAGCGGTAAAGAGGTCTGTATTCATCTCGACGTTAATGACGCCCTTTCGATCCTGGAAGAACCTACTAAGTTCCGCCGCATCTGCCGCTTCCCTTAGCTCCAGGATACGAATTTTAAGCCTCTTGAGGTGTTGAGCATTAGCACACATACGCGCTTCATATGTTCTGTTCATTCCTTAATAGATAAAAATAATCCAAATTTTTAATCGTTTGTCGTAGCATGTGCTAAAGAGCAGGTCTCTTGCACATTCTGTGTGTATCACCGGCGGCCTTTCGTACACACTTAGGCGC
>JAJRBK010000232.1 GCA_028679495.1 Methanobacteriota archaeon | reverse complement strand
TAGAAGGAAACGAGGCGATGGCCATGGGGGCCATCTATGCCGGCTGTCGTTTCTTTGCCTCTTACCCCATCACCCCGGCGAGCTCTCTTCTTGCCGCCATGTTGAAAGCCCGTCCCCCGTTGGGCGGAACGGTCCTCCAGGGAGAGGACGAGATCGCCTCCATCGGCTACTGCCTGGGCGCCTCCATGGCCGGCCTCAAGGCCATGACCGCTACTTCGGGCCCGGGAATCAGCCTGTACAGCGAGAACATCTCCTTTGCCATCGCCGGGGAGATCCCGATTGTCATTGCGAACGTCATGCGCCAGGGCCCCTCGACGGGCTCCGCCACCCAGGGGGCCGACGGCGACGTTCAGTTCTTACGCTGGGGCTCTAGCGGCGGGCTCCCTGTCGTCGTCCTTGCCCCGGTGGATGTGCGGGACTGCTTCACTCTCACAGTCCATGCCTTCAACGTGGCGGAGCGCCTCCGCTGCCCGGTCTTTCTCGCCTCCAACAAGGAAATCGCCATGACCCGCGAGACCCTCGATATGGCTGCGGTGGAGAGACCTCCGGTGGTGGAGCGAGCCTACCACGCCTCGGGTTCTTTCCTCCCCTTCGCCGTCCCGCCGGGAGAGGATGTGCCGCCTTTTCTTCCTATCGGCCGGGCGATCCCGGTGCGCCAGACCTCATCCACCCACGGTCCGGACGGGTACATCACAACCAACCCTGCCGAGATCCAGGCGGGGGTGGAGCGACTGAAGCGAAAGGTGGAAGCCCAGCTCCCATCGTTCACCTTCTTTGACCTCGATCCCGTGCCGGGCGCCCGCACCCTGGTTGTGACCTATGGCGTCACGGCGCGAGCGGCACGGGCCGCGGTAGCGATTCTCCGGCAGGAGCACGGTCTCCCTGTCTCCCTTCTCGTCCTCAAGACTCTCTGGCCGGTTCCGGAACAGGTGCTCCGCGACGCTGCTCAGGGGATAGAGAGGGTTCTCATGGTGGAGATGAACCTCGGGCAGTACGTCCACGAGGTGCGGCGAGTCCTCTGCCTCCAGCAGGTTGACTTCTATGGGACCATGTGCGGGCAGCTCATCAGCCCTGCTGAGATCGCCCGGGAGGTGCTCCGTGCCTAGCCTCCTCAACCCGGATCGGCCCCCGGCCTTCTGTCCCGGCTGCTCCCACGAGCAATCCCTCCACGCCCTCGACCGGGCCTTTCAGAAGCTGGGTCTTACCGCCAGCCAGGTGGTCATGGTGAGCGACATCGGCTGCTCGGGGCTCTTCGACACCTTCTTCACCACCCATGCCCTCCACGGCCTTCACGGCCGTGCCCTCACCTACGGTGCCGGCATCAAGCTGGCCCAGCCCCATCTCACCGTAGTGGTCACCATGGGGGACGGTGGCCTCGGCATTGGTGGGGCCCACTTCCTCGCCGCCTGCCGCCGCAATCTCGATCTCACCTTGCTCGTGCTCAATAACTTCAATTTCGGCATGACCGGCGGTCAGTTCTCCTGCACCACACCGGCCCCGGCTTCGGTGGCTTCCCGGTTCCTGAACGCCATGGAACGACCCATGGAGGTGTGCAGCGTCGCCGCCGCAGCCGGGGCCCCCTTCGTGGCCAGGTCATCGGTCTGCGAGAAGGATCTGGCGGACCTGCTGGCGAGGGCCATCTCCTTTGAGGGATTCTCGCTGGTAGACATCTGGGGCCTCTGCACCGGGCGGTACCTCGGTAAGAACCCTGGGGCTCCCCAGGAAATCCAGAACACCCTTGCCGGGCTTCCTCCCTATCGTGGGCCCGTAGCGCAAAACCTCCGCCGGGAGTACGCCAGCCACTACCGGGAGCATACGGGTGGCGCCCCCTGGGAGGTGCCGGAAATCCAGGCGCAGTTCCGCCCGCCCATCACCGAGCGCCGGGAGGTCGTGCTCCTGGGAACTGCCGGGGATCGCATCATCTCAGCGGGCACGCTCCTCGCCCATGCCGCCGTCTCCGCCGGTATGCACGTGACCCAGAAGAACGACTACGCCATTACGGTTATGCGCGGCCCCTCCGTCACCGAGCTCATCATTTCGCCGGAACCGATAACCTACCCGGGAGTGGAGCGGCCTGACGTGGTGGTCGCCCTCTCGGAGGAAGGCGTGCGCCGACGGCGGGAGCTTTTCGCCCGCGTGAAACCGGAGGGGCGGGTCGTGGTGGCGAAAGGGGTGGCGCTCCCCCCGACTCCTGCCAGTGTCCTCCACGTGGACTTCCAGGCGTGGAGCATCAAGAGGAGAGAGCGGGCTCTTGCGGCGCTGGCGGTGGTGGCCAGGGGGGGAGATCCGGTCACCGGGGAGATGCTTGAAAATGCGGCGGCAAGCACCCTACGGGGCAAGAGCCTTGATTCAACCCTTGCACTCCTCAACCGAGCTGAAACCCTCCCTGTGGGGTGAGCTTAGCCCGCATTATGCACGAGACGCCGTCGCGAGATCGTGGAGATGGTCGTGCCACCGGGCAACCACAGGGGCTCGGACCTGAGGCGTACTTGTCAGTACGTCGCAAGGTGCGCTTG
>JAJRBK010000156.1 GCA_028679495.1 Methanobacteriota archaeon | reverse complement strand
GCATGCGCAGTGACAATTGCCGTGGGAATGGTGTTTGGTGTTCGCTTTGTACGCGATATTTCGGGCGAAACACCGCTCTAGCCATCAACATGCTGGTATGAAAAGAAGAAAGTCATGGTGACAAGTGCGAATTCTCTCTATGCAGCTCGTTAGTCGTGTATGTCCAATTGTGCTGGTCTCAGCCCGTGTTATTGCAGCCGCATAGTCGTCAACCTGCAACTCGTGACTTGAAGCACGATCACGCTCGCATGCGTTGTGTGCACTGTCTTGAAAATGAGCTTTAATAGGTTGATGCAAGTGTTCACACGGATGCATCCTGAGTAAGCCCCTCGATACGTGGTCGCGCTCGCTCTTTTGTGATTAGACCGTTTTACCTCCTATGAATACTTGGCCGATCCCTTCATCGCAGGCTTTTTGACAGGCCAAGGATGCGGGTCATCAGCCGGACGTGCCATCGTAAGGGTGTGACACAAATTTGTGTTCACTCAGCTTTAAAGCCGCTTCGGCAGATCGCTATCACAAAGAGCTAACGTAGTGATGAAACGGACCACCTGCAGCTATGGCCTACTCACTGATTGCACGGACGCAACGACAGATGCGCACAGCAGCCAATGCGCAGGACGCTTGGTCGGGGTGTAATCGAGATGTTCCGTCCAGCTACCATCAACAACGACGATCCTGCTGATAGGTGTAGAGTATACCAAGACGATACGATTAGAGGACGCATCGCGTCTTGCTGAAGCTGTAGCAAAGCGTCTGAGCGAATAGAACTGATTAAAGATGGCACGTGCCCACACTACGAATAGAATAGTGAGCGCGTGTTTGTATCACTTCGTGAAAAAGGAAGGGCGATGATTACGACGAACAGCACGAACGGCATTATCAAACGGCTCACCCGCTTCAACCTTACCGAAAAGGAAGCACGCTGCTACCTCTACCTCCTCAGAGCCGGCCCCAAACAGCCGGCAGAGCTTAAAAAACCACTCAAGCTCTACCGAGAGGGTGTTCACCGTGTGCTGACGGGCCTGATGGACAAGGGGATGATTAGCAGGATTATCAACGGCACCTCGAAATATAGCGCCGTCGACCTCCCAGCCGCCCTCGATACACAGCTCATCGCCTTTCAGCATGAGTTCGAGCAACTTGAGAAGAATACACACGTCCTCCACACCCACCTCAGCGGCCACCACTCCATCACCGCCGACGACGGGCTCACCTACAAACTCCCCAACAGCATCCACGACCACGACGCCTTCATCACCTCCCTCACCCGCTTCAACCTTACCGAAAAGGAAGCACACTGCTACCTGTACCTCCTCACTCACGGTCCCCAGCGCCCCACCGCCCTCATGCACGCCCTCAAGACCTACCGCGAGGACATCTACAGGCGGTGCACGAGCCTTATAGACAAAGGTATGCTCTGCAAAAGCACGGCTGACTCCTCTCTCTACGTCGCCACCGAGCTCGAGGATGCCCTTGAACGGCAGCTTGCAGCCCACGAAGAGGAGCTGTACGCGTTGAAGGCGGTGAAAAGGGAACTTGAAGACCTCGTAGCCATCCAGCCACCCCTAAAAGCGGGAGATGTGTACACCTTTAAGATCCTCAAGACACTTCGAGAAGTCATCGCGGTGACTGCACAACTCGTACGTTCAGCAGAAGCCGATCTCGTCTTCATCGCGCCTCCCCGGATGCTCAATCTTTTTTCAATGACAGGCGTGCTCGATGAATACGCAAAAATCATCAGTCAAGGCGTGCACGTCCGAGGGATAACTGACATATCGCAAAGAAACCAAGGGACAGCACGTGAACATGCTGAAGTTGGCATGCATCTGAGGCACGTGGATCAGTATCGTGGTATAACAGGTATAATCGTCGACGGGAAGCAAAGCATCAGCGTCATACATGCCGACCTAAACATGAGTATTTCACCTGATGCAAACGTCACCGTGCTCTGGAGCGATAGCCCCGAGCAAGCGACCTATCTTATGAACACGTTCGAGCTCATCTGGGATCGAGCCATGGATGCAGAGGAGCGAATACACGAGCTATCAGGACAAAAACGCCCTCCAGCCACGGCGATAGCATCCGTTTACTAGGTCGCTCCGTAACGTGGTAGTTGTCCACCTCACCTCATTGATATACAAGTCACCGTGACACGATTTTAGAACAAGGGAACGTTTACCTGTCATTAGTCGGCCTACAGGGGGCGTTGCTCCAAAAGCTCCAGAATTCGCTTCTCTGCAGGAACGGCTTGCGCCCACGCGTTCTCAAACGAAGCAAGAAGGTACTCTGCGTACGTAGGGTCATCGCTTCTGAAGGCGATAGTAGGTGTATCAAGCGTGAAGTCGTGGATGCCGATGTTTATCGCGCTGACGGACTGCTGCCTGTCGCCGACATACATGAAGAGTTCAAGCACCTCGTCACTATGACGAATGTCCTCACCGCTCTTCAAGCTTATCCGAATTTCTTCAACGTTTGCCTGCGACATCGGAACAATCCCACGCACCACCCCGCCCCGCTGGATGAAGGCTCTCGTTTTTTCAACGAAACCGTAGGTCATCGAGAGGGAGTGAATGGAAGGGGGAATGAGCCAGACAACCTCCTCCCGTGCTGATTCAAGTATCTGTAAGGCGACTGCAAGCGCGTCTCGGACACCGTTGATGACTAATCCAGACGGCATAGCAAGTGAGTATTGAAACATGCGTATAAATAGGCGCGTGACAACGTGGTGTCACTCGGCGTTTCGAAAAAAGAGGCGCCGTTATTAGACGTGACCATTAGCAACGCTGCTATTGATCGGCCTGTGGCGGCCCTTGCTTTAATAACTCTTGTATCCGCTCCTCTGCTGGCACAGACTGCTGCCACAATATCTCAAAGTTAGCGACGAGATAACGAGCGTATACCGGATCATCGGTGTAAAGCATCGTAGCCGGTTCATCAAGCCTGACGTGCTTGACATCGATGTTAATCGCACTGATGCAGTATTTTTTGTCAAAAAGGCCGTAGAACAGCCCTCGATATCCGTCAAAGTGACGCACCTCCTCGCCGATGTCTAAGACCTCTTGCACGAGCGGTATCATCGGATAGGTGATATCGGTGATGCCCCGCGTCTTCCCCCCTCGTTGTGCAAGTTCTTGGACGACGCTGTTGACCCCGAACATGGAGGCTAGTTGCAGTCCTTCTTTGGGAGCAATCCACAAGAACTCTTCGTTGGAATGTAGTATGATAGGTATCGCAGCGCCGACAATCTCCTTAATCGTCTTGAGCACCTTAAACGTGCTCACCTCATCAGCGGCGCGGAACCGCTGCTGACGGGAGAGTTCTTCCAACTCCCGCTTGCGCTGTTCCATCTCATGGAGCTCGCTCTCGTGCTTCCTGAGCGCGGACTCGAGGGCGGTCTCGAGTTCTACGGCGGCATATATGGTCGGTGAGTCGACGGAGGGACGCACCACGCCCTTGTCGATGAGGCTGGTGAGGGTGCGGTGCATGTCCTCACGGTAGGTGTGGAGCGCCTTGGCAAGCGGTGACGGGGTCTTGGGGCCGTACTTTAAGAGGTGAAAGTAGCACTGTGCCTCCTTCTCGGTGAGGCCAAAGCCCATAAGGTGGCGGATAAATTCATCTTCACTACTCATAAACGGTCACCGTGTGGGGAAGCAACACGGTTTTGTCTTCAACTATAGATGAAGCTTCCGACAAGATAGCACGGCAGTAGATTAAGACAAAAAGAGTAGATGTATCAGAGCCGCCCACGCGCCGACGGTTTATCCAATTTCAGCCTTCTCTCTATCTTGGGCGTGTGGTAAGGACGCGGAGTGTAACTCAACCGTTTCGTTTTCCGCATGCGTGCCGTTCTAATGAGGCGATGCCACTAGCGGTTTCAGTGCGTTTTATCTCATGCGTTAAGGGGGCATGCGTGTGAGTTACCCCGTAAGGAGATAACTATCGGTTTACCACACGCATCTCCAACCCGTAACGCGTTTTTACAGTAACGCATGACGTGGGAGGTGACTCATCTGGTTCCACGGCGCTGCGTACCGCAAACGGAAGCATCGGAGTTGTGCAAAGACTCCTGTGGCCAATATACCCTTTTCCGGATAGAATGGGTGCTCTCAATAGTTCATGCTCCGTCCATAAAAAATGACATAACACAGGAATGTTGCACTATCTGGCCCGACGTGTGACACAAACTCTCTGTCACACTTTGTCACACGGGACGTACTTCACGCGTGTTTACATACTCATCCCACGTAGGCTTGCCTGCACG
>JAJRBK010000155.1 GCA_028679495.1 Methanobacteriota archaeon | reverse complement strand
GTGATGGCAGCGCCAGCACACGCTAACGGTATACTCTACATAGGAAGCGGAAAGGGTACTATCTACGCCATCAACGCGACCACCGGACAGGCAGCGTGGCCACAGCCGTTTATGATCCAGAACAACAATATGGCCCTGCAATCTTCCCCTGTCGTTTTCAACGGCGTTGTGTATGTCGGGAGCGGTGACGGCTACGTCTACGCCATTGGTACCCAGCCACAGTACAAGCTCAGCCTTGTGACCCTGCCGTCTGTTCAAGCTAACACGCAGTTCATCCTAACGGGGCACCTCACCACGGACGGCACGAGGGTCGCCGGCAAGTCAGTCACCCTCCAAGTCGCCCCTTGCTTAGGGCAACCTAAGTGGTGGCGCGGCATCGCAACCGCTGTAACAGACGTTGGTGGAAGGTACATATTCAAGCGTGTCGCCCGGTTTAAACCGCTCTTTTTGCCCCCTTGCTTCCGGACGATCTATAGAGAAGGGTCACCCTCTTGTACTGTCACAAGCAACGTGGTAAGGGTTAGAATTATTTGATCATAACATCATCACTGCGTGCCCAAGATTTGCTAGAGAGATTGCAGCTGGGCAACGCGGTATGCCGTTCGCGCTCCTTTCCTTCTTTTTCTCCTTTTGTCCACCACCAAAACCACGCGTTACTTTGAACAATACGTTGGAAGACTTATCGTGGCAAAGCCACCGTAACGATGGACGTGCGGTAATATCTGTTTAGACGGTTTCAGTTACAGCCTTATCGATAAACGTACTAACGCTCAACAGACAGAAGATGAGCCTTGATGCAGTAACGAAAGGGGCTGACCTCTACTTCCAATGTGGTGTTCTGAAGGACTATGAACACGTCAGCCATACAAAAGTGTGTCGCCCCACACAAGAAATAACTGTACAATCGCTTTCTCTGCCTTTTTTAGAACCACATACGTCACGTTTTTACATTGAGTGTACACGAGCATTGTTGCCTGTCCAGTTCTGCAACCGCACGCGACAGCTGGCAAAATGAACGTAGAAACTACTAGGAAGGAGCGTATGACGCGCTCCGTTTTTCACGCGTTGTAGATCCACTGCAGATGAAGTGCACCAGATATAGAGTTGTACAGGGCAGCGCGATTGCAAAAATAAAAATATGAAGAGGCTAAAGAACCTTAATTTCGACTCGAAATTTGAAAAGAGGCTCAGTTTAACAACGAAATCCTTAAATTGCTCTTTGTGTTAATTACATGTGGTAGGAAGAGATCGTATGCTGCCGTCCGTGGGTCCTTTTAAAAGCCGGTGAAAGAAATGAAATCGATGTGGAAAGGATCGATAGCGTTTGGGCTGGTGAACATCCCTATAAAACTGTACTCAGCCGTTGAGGAAAGGCCGCTTAAAATGCGGCTCTTGCACAAGGACACGCTCTCGCCCATACGATACAAGCGGTGGTGTGACGACTGCACGCAGGAGGTAGCACAAGACGAGATTGTAAAGGGGATCGAAGTCTCCAAGGATCACTATGTTGTCGTCACTGAAGAAGAACTTGAATCGATTGTGCCTGAAAAATCCGCCGAAATACAAATTGTGGCGTTCATCCACTCTCACCAGATCGACCCGATCTACTTCAACGCTCACTATTACGCGGGGCCTGAGAAAGAGAAAGAAAAGCCCTACTTCTTATTCAGAAATGTGCTCCGCCAGACCGCTAAAACTGCCATCGGCCACGTTGTAATGAGGGACAAAGAACACATCTGCGCTATTGAAGCTTACCGGCAGGGGCTCCTGCTGACGATGCTCAACTACAACTACGAGATCCGAGACATTCAGCGGATTGACGGCCTTAATGAGGAGCCTGAGGTCTCGACGGTAGAGATGGATCTCGCGCAACAGCTCATAAATCAGATTACCGTTGACGAGTTTGATATCACCACGTTCCACGATACGTTTGAGGAGGCCCTGGAGCGCCTCGTTGAGAGAAAGGCGAGAGGAGAAACGATCAGCATACACAAGAAGCGTGAACCGCTCCAGACTCAAGAAGAGAACCTGATAGAGGCACTAAAGGCGAGTCTCAAGTGACGCGCATGACTCATATGATGCTTGCCGCCTCAGGAATACGAGCTATCCTCAAGTCGGAAGAGTACGTCTTCGAGCCGAAGCTTGATGGATATCGAGCTCTTTGTCAAAAAAAGGCAGGGGCACTACGATTTATCTCACGAGCTAACCGAGATATTACAAGCGAGTTTCCTGAACTCGCCTTCAGCGATCAGATTAAGGCCGATTGCACACTTGACGGTGAGATCGTCATATACGACGAAACAGGGAACCCTTCTTTTGCCCTTCTACATAGCCACAACCAGCACCGTCGAGCGCCCACGTATGTCGCGTTTGACATACTCGAACTAGAGGGCAGGAATCTGCAAACGTTACCGCTGTCAAAACGAAAGCTCGTCCTAGCGGGAATCATCGAAGAAGGGGGTCGGTTGCAGTTAATGCCCAGCACCGAGGACGGAGAGAAGCTCTGGAATATCATAACGGCGCGGCATCTGGAAGGTATAATCGCCAAGAAAAAAGACAGTATCTATGTGAGCGGGCGGTCCCGTCAATGGCTCAAGATCAAGTGCGAACCCACCATCGACTGCGTTATTGTCGGATACTTGACGAAGACGCGGCAAATCGCCTCGCTGGCGCTTGGGTTATACGACCACGGAAAGCTTATCTACATCGGCCAAGTCGGCACCGGGTTTACTGAATCATTCCTCGATGAGCTTGCTCAAACGTTCGTTTCCTCAAGCAACGGCGTTGTCCTTCCAAAGAGCGTTAAACACGTTGTCCCTGACAAGGTGTGCGAGGTGCGGTACACTGAGTACACGCGAGCTCACCGGTTGCGGGCTCCGGTGTTCGTACGGATGCGAGACGACAAGCCGCCCGAGGAGTGTACGACCGATCAGGTGACAAACGGTGCTTGAGGAGTACACAAAAAAGCGGGATTTTCGTTCGACCCTTGAGCCACAGCCTCCAACCGAACATGCACCGAGCATCTCACCAGGCGTGCCCCCGATCTTCGTCATCCAGAAGCATAACGCTCGTCGCATTCATTTTGACCTTCGGCTCGAGCTTAATGGCGTCCTAAAGAGCTGGGCGGTGCCAAAGGGGCTTTCAGACGATCCGAGCGCTAAGCGGCTTGCAATAATGACTGAGGATCATCCCCTGGCATACGCGAAGTTTTTCGGCGAGATTCCGAAGGGTGAATATGGCGGTGGAACCGTTGAACTATGGGATAAAGGAAAGTTTGTCAACATCACTATAAAGAACGGGACAGTTCAACCGCTCAATAAGGCCTTGGAGAATGGTCATTTCACTATCTACTTGAAAGGAGACAAGCTCAAGGGGACATATGCGTTCACTCGCCTTGATGATAAACAGTGGATCATAGTCAGGAAAAGGGAGCCTCATCACGTGCGCACTGAAATTGATGTCAACGGACACAGGATCACGATAACGCACCCGCACAAAGAGCTTGACACAGGGATATCGAAAGCGGAGCTCGTGGAGTACTACTGCGAGATCGCACCGCTGATGTTGCCCCACGTCAAGGACAGGCTCGTCTCCATGCTGCGGTTTCCCGAAGGAGTGAACGGAGAGAAGTTCTTCCAAAAGAACATCCCCGACTACTTCCCTGATTGGCTTGAATCGAAGTGTATCGAGCACACAGGTGGTATGACCTGTTACCCGATCATCAAGGATGAGGTCGGTATCGTCTACCTAGCCAGCCAAGTTGTCGTTCCTCACATCATGGTTACGCGCGCTGATAAGCCGGACACGCCAGATCAGATGATATTTGATCTTGATCCGTCTGCTCCAGATGTGCCCTCGTTGCGGTCGGCGGCACGTGAACTGAAGAGCTTCCTTGAATCCCTGGGATTTACCCCCTACATTATGACAACCGGTGGCAGAGGATACCACATTGCGGTACCTATTATCCGCGAGCTTGACAGCGAGGAGGTGAGGGGATTCGCATTAAAGATCGCGGAAACTCTTGCGCGATACGATGAGACCCTGACCACCGAGTTCGTAAAGGAAAAAAGAAAGAATAGGATTTTTGTCGACGTCAACCGCATATCGGCGATGCAGACGTCTATCGCCCCGTACGCCGCGCGGGCGGAACGTGGAATTCCAATAGCGAGTCCGTTTGCGTGGGACGAACTACCGAACATCAGTCCGACATCATACACCATTAGGAACCATCCGAAGGAGGACGCGTGGCGAGATTTCTTTGCTCACGCTACGTCATTAGAGCAAGTACTGAAGAAGCTCACATAAATACGGTAAGACTGCCCCTGCTCGGCTTTTTGTGAGGGGCATCCACGATTGGCAGATTTCATTAGTTGGGTTGACCAACCTTGACGAGTGGCCTCCGCCTGATGTAGGCGATCACAAGTAGGGTTTTGCTTTCT
>JAJRBK010000154.1 GCA_028679495.1 Methanobacteriota archaeon | reverse complement strand
GTTCCTCGACGATAGCTTCGAGGTGATCTGAGTAACGTTGCAGCTCCTCTTCTGCGCGTTTCCGATCGGTAACATCCCGTGCCGCGGCAAACACTCCCTGAACCTCGCCCGCTTCATCGCGGTAGACAGTAGCGTTGTACAACACATCAGTCACCCTGCCGGACTTGTGGCGAATAGCGAGCGGGTAATCCCTGACAAAGGCATCAGTGAAGACCTGTTTGTAGCCCGCCCTCGCCTTTTCTGGTTCCGTGAAGTAGTTGCAGAAGTCACTGCCGATAAGTTCTTCGCGTGAGCGACCTGTCACCTCTTCCGTTGCCGTGTTGACATCGGTGATGATTCCTTCAGCACTGATCGTGACCAAGGGATCAAGGCTTGCTTCGATGAGACTTCGCGCGTAAAGAGAAGCGGCGCGCACTTGTTCCTCTGCCTGCTTCTGCTCAGTGATATCGTTATTAATCTCAAGCGTGGCAGTAGGTGTGCCATCGGGGGCACGTTGGAGTGTCATATGGCTCCTAACGATGACGGTTGTGCCCGTACGTGTAATGTGGACAAGCTCTCCTTCCCACCGTCCCGTTTCGGTGAGCGTGGATTTGATCCGTTCGAGCGGTTCAGGGAGCGTTGAGGTGAGTAAAGTGTGGATGTGCTTTCCGATCGCCTCATCGCGTGGCCACCCGTAGAGTTGTTCGGCACCGTGGTTCCAGTAGGTAATATGGTCATCAACGTCCCACGTGATGATTGCGTCGTGGGCGCTGTCGAGCATTGTGGCACGCTGTAGCGCAGCTTCCTCAGCTCGTAGGCGACCAATAACTGAACCTGCCTCACGTCCGATCGTCTCGAAAAGCGTGCGCTCTTCTCGCGCAAACTGATGGGGACGTGTGCTCCAGACACCATAGTGACCAATCACCTCATCACCGGCTATGAGTGGTATCACCGCGGTCGCCTGAACGCCGTTCATCACCTCCCGATACTCTGATGAGCCCTTGTCACCGTAGGCTTCGCTGAACCACGCCTCGCCACGATAGACAGGGACGAGGTTGGGTAGGGTAAGGGGGACGCGGCGTGCTTGTGTGATAAGCTCGTCAGAGGCATGACGCCACGCGTGAAGCTCAGCGACGTGGTCAATATCGTTGCGAAGGTAGAGGAGCCCGCCGTCGAACCCGAGGAGGTCGACGGCTCCGTCGAGCATTGCGGTGACCGCTCCCTGAAGATCTGATGTCTGATTGCCACGTAGAATAATGCGGCTTAACGCATCTGCCCGGTGTGCGTGCTGTCGTGCGTCCTCTTCTGCCTGCATCCGGGCGATAACAGCGCCCGCTTCCTCACCAATCGACACGAGGAGTCGCTGCTCATCCTCGGTAAAGTGGTGCATATGCTTCCGACTGGCGAGGTTGTAATAGCCGACGACTGCGCCGCCTGCGACCAGCGGAATGGTTGCCATTGAAGTGACGTTCTTATTCATCTCCCTCACCTCCGGCGGAACGTCAACCTGATAGTCGTCTGAAATCCATGGTTTGCCTGCCATGATACGGGCGATCCGGCGCTGTGTTATGGGAATGCGCTCTGACCATGCGCGCTGCTCAGGCGTATAGCCCCGTTCATACTGAAGGATCATGGTGTCGCCGTCTCGTAAGAAGATGCCACCGGTGTCGAGGCCGAGCAGCTCGATCGCCGTGTCGATCATGGCGACCAGTGCAGATTGAAGTGATGCTGCTTGGTTACCGGCTGAGATGATACTGCTCAACGTTTCTGCATGCTGGGCGTGTGCACGTGCGGCTTCTTCTGCACACGTTCTCTGCTCTGTCTCGTGGCGGAGTTCCTCGGTGCGTTCTTGGACGCGCTGCTCAAGCTCTTCGTGCGCCTGCTGGAGCGCTTCTTCTGCACGCTTGCGCTCGGTGATATCGACGACCTGCCCAAGGTACGCCTCGAGCGCTCCGTCCTTGTCAAAAATGGGAGCGATGGAGAAATCAACGTGTCGAACGCCCGATTGAGTGGTGGGAAATGCTGCTTGTCGCTTAATTGCATCAAAGTCGTAGGTCTGCTCGTAGCGTGCTGGTTTGCCTGCCCGCAATCGGGCTTTGTCCGCGTCTGAGATACGGGGACTTGAGAAGATGCCGATGTGTTGGATAGCGCTGACATCGTCGATGCCGAGGAACTCGCGTGCGGCGCGGTTTGCCACGACAGGATAGCCCTCAGGATCGTAGCGCAGCTGTATAATAGGTGAAGACTCGAAGAGCGTTTGCAACTGCTCCTCGCTCGTTTTGAGCGCTTCTTCGGCGTATACCCGCTTGGTAATATCGATGCTATAGACGTTTACATACTCCTCTCCCGCCACGGGAATAATTGAGGAGAGAAACATGCGCTTTGCTACTGTCATTTCAAGAGTTGAAGCTTCTCCGCGTGTCGAGGCGTCAGCGATCCGCGTGCGCCAGTCAGGAGGAACGCGTTCGCCTCGCTGCACACCCCACTCACGTAAGAGCACGTCGCTCGCTTCGTTAGCGTAGAGGATGTGGCCTCTTCGAGCGATTCTCATCACCGGATTAGGGTTCTCTTGTGGGAAGCGTGCTATTCTCTCAAGTTCATGCTCGGTTCGTTTGCGCTCGAGAGCGTAGCGGAGCGTGCGGGTGAACACCCCGCCAGTAGGCCTATCGTATGTCAAAAGATCTTTGCTGAGGAAGTCCTGCGCGCCTTCCCGTACCGCCTGTTGCCCGAGCGCTTCGTCGTCTGAGACCGTTAAGACGATGATCGGAAGGCGGGATGCCTGTTCATAGATGGCACGGAAGGTGGCAAGCCCTTGGCTATCGGGTAGACCAAGGTCAAGTAAGACGACATCGATGCTATCTCGAGAGAGATGATGAAGCGCTTTCGAGAGCGTGGAAGCAGTGATAACGGTGAAGCGATCACGCGACGTGGTGCGGAGCAATTCTTGGATCAGCCGGACGTCAGAGGGGCTATCCTCGATAAGAAGAATGGTGGTCTGCGCGTTTTTTACCATCGTGGCACGTAAAAAGTTACACGAGATGAGTCTGCACAATGCTACGGCGCTTATCCGATATAAACCGTTAGGTGAATTTAGAGCACAACATAATGTCTTTCTCAAGCGGGGTTGTTATGGGGCCTAATACAGGCTCCGACCTTGCAGGAAGAGGGCCTCTTGAGGCCCCGACCTTATGGGAAAAACTGGATGAGCCGACGTCACTCAAGGCATTGAAAGACTGATGCGTTCCGTCAGAGTCACTATATAACATGCTCTGTTTAATTTCTCTCTGCGCTTCAACTGCATAGCGGATTTTTATTCTATTTTTAAAATAAAAACACCAGTATAGGTGGGGGGCTCTTGCAGACAACACCGCCGAGC
>JAJRBK010000153.1 GCA_028679495.1 Methanobacteriota archaeon | reverse complement strand
TCTTTTTCCTCGACCGTTTTTTCTGTCGCCATAATTAAACCTCCGTTGTGCTCTCCTTTGCTAAGCTCGCAATACACGCTTTTTTCTGACGCCTGTCCACTTAATGTCATGTCAGATAATATATAGCTCCTGCGGGCGCTATTCGCAGGAGATCAGATAAATATGGACTGTATCGCTCTAAAGATCGGCAAAACGCGCTAGAGAAGTGTAACAAAAACGTGCCTTTATGTTCGGTGTCTTACTTGCCCTGAGCGTGAAAGGTAATAATAGGTCACTAAAATCGAGCTAAACTATTCCTCTTTCTCTTTTGGTTGTATTTTTGTGCGTTTTTTGTTAAACGCTGAGGGCATATGAATAACGTAATTTCCATCCTCTTTCAACGCCATCACTATCTCTTTTCTTTCGATCAGGGCAGGTATGTTAATTTCATACGATCCAGGGCCGAGTATCCGTATGCTTTCAACCCTGCTCGGATCCACTTTAGTGCCTTGTTGATCCACCGGCATGGTCGTATGTTCTTTTAGAGGGGTGCCTGCTGATAAATGAGATGTTTGCGCACTAGGCTTGTCGTGCGGCGGGTGTCCACTCTTATCGAGCTTAACGTAGAGAAATTTGCTTCCACCGCAGCTAGGGCATCCAGTGAGCACACTTGATGAGCCGTCGTCGAAAATGTGCCCACACTTTGTACATTTATGAGGCATAAGTCTGTTTAAGGGATTTCTGTTTTATGGTATATACAAACTTGTGCTAGAGATGCAACGCCTAGTGAGTTACGCTTCAGGAGCTGAGACGAGGGCGCTTATAAGATCCCTATCTTTGTGGAGCATCTTCATCTGATTGGCAGGTCCAATAACAGTCAAACGAGCATGCGGATTTTTACTGAAGAGCTTTGCGAGGAGTCCTTGGCGTCTCTTTTGGGGATAACTCTCGATCTCAATTCCTATAAAACCTTCAGGGCTGATCTCAGACATGGTCACTTCGATCAACTTCGTCTCCTCTTGCGGATCCAGTCCTGATTCGAGTACTACTATCTTGCCCTCTTGTACCTCATCGAGGATTAGCCGAATCTTCTCCATACTCGTCATAGAGGAGAGCCGCTCGCTCGATATAAGGTCGATTTGAACGCCACGCATACTATCCTCCGAAATGATCAGCCATTGCATTGTAGAGCTTGTCAATGTTCGTATTCTCAAGGGCCGATATGGGAACCATAGGATGCTGAGGGAATGCTGAGTGTATCCGGGCAGGGGCGGAGTCCGGAAGATCGATCTTATTTGCCACAATAAGGAGGGGCAAGCGTCGTGCCTCCATGTTGCCGATCACGGTGACGTTCACCTGCGTGAATGGATCATCTGTTGAATCCATCACAAGAAGTATCCCGTCTAAATCCTCAAGCCACTTTATTGCGTCGATGACCCCCTCGGTCGCTTCTTTTGCCCGTCTCTTAGCCTCCTCCTCCTCTAAGCCAAATGACATAAAATCGTGGAAATCGATCTTAGTCGCCAAGCCTGGTGTATCGACGATATCAAACGTCACAGCGCTCCCGTTCGAAGTTATAGTAACGCCTTCTCGTCTCTTAGCACGCCGTGTTTCGTGCGGTATCTCGCTCGTAGAGCCCATCGCTTCTCCAGACCAGTCTTTGATGATGCGATTGGCAAGCGTTGTTTTTCCTGCATTTGGCGGACCGTAGATCCCAATTCGTGTGCTGCGTTTTTTGAAGAACCTCTTAAACCACATCGAGAAGCTCTTTCGGAGACCATCAAATATTCCCATAGATTACCCCATGAACGTTCCCCAGTGTAACTGGCGTATGATATTACAACAAGGAAGCTGAGCATGCACTTAGGCAACACTTATCCTTCTTAAAGCTGTGGTTATAGCCCCCCTCACTACGCTCTAATGAAACGGACACGCGCCTATTTACCAGAAGATATATGACTAGAAGATGGTATCTAAAATTTGAAATACGTTAACGTTTGAGTGAACGCATACCAGCGTTCTATCATTCATATGAACTCGCTAGTCTGCTATAGACTATATTGTTATTAACAAAAAAGAGGGATAGTCAAACGCTCAATCACGTGTAAGGGGGAGGGTACAAGTGACAGAGGAGGATAGCATTGAAACAAGATTGGCAGTAAGAGATATCATGACACGGACAGTTATCACAGCCACTCCTGACATGACTGCTGCACAAGCCGGTAAGCGAATGGTTGAACATAAGATTGGCAGCGTCATAATTGTTAAAGAGGGAAAACCACTAGGCATTGTCACGGAAAGCGACATGGTAGCAAAGGTGATCTTTAAAAACGTTAAGCCGAGCGCTATCAGGCTTGAACAGCTCATGTCGAGGCCACTTATCACGACAAGGAGCAGTGACGACGTAAATGACGCTGTACTCAAGATGGCCCAGAAGAAGATACGACGTCTCCCAGTAATAGATGGAGACGAGCTCGTTGGAATAATAACTGACACAGATATTATACAGATCTCTTCGGAGCTCAATCATATCCTCGAGAACCTTGTACATATGAACCGGGAGATTGCTCTCGACAGGCGAGAGGTGCCCACATCACAAGGAGAATGTGAGATATGTGACGAGTATTCACAAGAGCTACAGTTAGAGGAGGGGCATCTCAAATGCCCTACATGTCGTGGTAATGTCTCGTCAGGTGTCTGTGAAGTGTGTGGACAGTTTTCAGACATGCTCGAGTATGCCAACGGTAGCATTATATGCGAGTCTTGTAAGGAGAGCGACCGATGATAGACGAGTTAATCTCAGCGATTCCTGCCGTACATGAAAACGCCTACGTAACGCATGTACGCCAGCTTATGCGGGATGGATACAGGAGCCTGCCGGTCGTTGACGACCAAAATAGGGTGAAGGGTATCGTAACACTGCTCGATATGATTAAAGTCACCTCAACTAAATCGGATGTTACGGTTATCGGCTATATAAATGAGACTCGCTGCGCCACTCCTGAGATGAACGTGGTGGATGTCGCTCGCATATTTGCAGAGACAGGTTTCGACATTCCTGTAGTCCGATCGCACGATGATTATACGTTGGTAGGTGTTGTGGACTTGGAACACCTCTTTAACAATTTAAACTTCAAGAAAAACGAAAGCGTAAGTGCGGTGATGACAAAAACTGTTCGAACGTGTACCGCAACAGATCCTGTATCAAAGGTATGGATTAATATGGCTCAATACGGGTTTTCGGGTTATCCTATTGTGAAGAAGAAGCATTTAATTGGCATTATCACCCTGAAGGATCTTCTGAAAGCAGGACACGTTAGGCTCGAACGTGAGGATGAACGAGGGGGCCGTGGGATCTATCCTCCTAATGTGGAAAAGGTCATGAAAACACCCGTGGTTACTATTGAAGCAGACTCATCAATCTGGGAAGCGGCAAACCTGATGATACAGTATGCGATTGGACGATTGCCTGTCGTAGAGGATTCTAAGCTGATCGGAATAGTGGACCGACAAGATCTTGTGCGTGCTATAGTCTAGTTGCTGTAAGAGGTTAAGGATGCTACGTGGGAATAAACGACAGAAGAAGAAACAGGACGATTATAGCGGCAAACTAGATAGAGGGAATCTTGAGTTTAAGAGTAAGCTATCCGAGCATGAAGGTGATATCATGGCGGTGGCAAAGCGGGATGTAGTTAAGGTCCCCCCTACAATGACCATTATGGGTGCCGTTAAAACAATGGTGAAGTACCGATTCAGACGTCTTCCTGTCAGCGATCCTGGAACGAACAGACTTGTAGGAATCGTGACCGTGATGGACATCGTCAACTTCCTCGGTGGGGGTGACAAAGCTCAAATAATCGAAAACAAGCATAGAGGTAACCTGTTATCTGCCATAAATGAAGAGATTAGTTCAATTATGGAGGAAGACGTCACTACGCTGACTGAGGATGCAACTATTGAGGATGCTCTAAAGAAGTTAGTATACGGAAATGTGAGCGGATTTCCTATTGTCGACGATGGCGGCCGAATCAAAGGAATTATTTCAGAACGCGATTTTGTTAGCCTTGTCGCTAATATTGTAACGGGAAAAAAAGTCTCAGACGTCATGAGCAGCAACGTAGTCACGGTCAAACCTGATACTACGATTAAAGAAGTTGCCAAAGTGATGGTATCACACGACTTTCTGAGACTTCCTATTGTCCATCAAGGAGTCATGATTGGTGTGGTGACAACGTCAGATATCGTCAACTATCTAGGCAGTGGCGACGTTTTTGAAAAGCTCGTGACAGGAACGATGCACGAAGCGCTCGACGTGCCGATTAAGATGATATCGCGAGAATCGCCGATTACCATCGATCCTGATCGAGACCTAGGTGAAGCTGCAAACCTGATGATAGAACGTAACGTCACCGTTCTCCCAGTTGTGATCGGTGGGGCTCTCGTCGGCATTATAACTGAGAGAGATTGTATAAACGCAATAGTCACATAAATAGCCAAACGCGATGCCGGCCGAATCGATGCTTCGGCCGTCAATCACGGCTTTGATACATAAGGAAGGGGATTAAATGGTGTACTCCACCAGCCCGTGTTCATGGAGGTATTTGAGCAGGGAGTCAAGTATCTCATCACATATATCCTCTTCATCAGCTATTCTTTCAACTACCACGTAATTACCGAGATCCTCCCGTGCTATCTCAAGGTAACGTTCCCTTATTAAGAGGAGAACACGCTCATTTTCAAAAGCAGTCATCCCCTCATTCCGGCTCTTAATGAGATCCATCGCCGTAGCTGCTGGCCAGTTGATAATAAACGTGATATCAGGCTCTGGCGCGATTTCCCTGTTTATATCAAGTATCTCCTGCCACGATAAGCTATCAGATTGGTAGGCTGCCGTTGACAAGAAATATCGATCCATGACAACGATCTTCTTCTCTAATAGAGCGGGCATGATGTGCCTCTCTACATCGTGTCTTCGATCGGCAAGGAACAGCTCAAGTATCTCACTACTTGCTCCAGGGGTGCTTTGCT
>JAJRBK010000152.1 GCA_028679495.1 Methanobacteriota archaeon | reverse complement strand
GAGTTGAACTCGAAGCGATGCCCTCAGGTCCTGATGATCTAGTAGTCTTACTTGACGAACAAGACATCAGAAAAAAAGCGCTCTATGCCCCCTTTGATGAGTACAATCCCTAAAAAACGTATGGTCCAGAAAGTATGGGGCATTTCTTTTAAAACGAAAGGTGAGAAAGAGCATATAAGAGCACGCTAAGTGGGAAGCAACCTTGAGAACAAGTAGCACAACTCCCGCTTTAGATTGCAGGGCTTCCGCCTACATCAGGCGGAGGGCGCGTTGTTTATTACTTTAATAAAGTCCTACGAACTACGATATGTAAGATAGGAAGAATTAAAAAAGCATCCAGTAGTAGGTGGTGATTGTGAGCTTCTTTTCCGAACCAATCGAAACCATGGACCGGGGTGACCTGGACGCACTGGTTGATGAGCGTATACGCTACACGGTGAAGTTTGCTGCGGAGCACTCTCCTTTCTATCGCACATGGTTCCGTACCAACAGCATCGACCCGTCTAAAATTAGGGAACACGAAGACCTGCGCGATTTGCCCGTCATATCCAGCAGGACTATTAGAGAAAGGCAGCCTCCAGAGGTGGAGGAATTCGAGTTCAAGAGCGTAGACTGGCCAGAAGTGTTCACAGTTCACGAGACGAGTGGCACCAGCGGCACCCCTAAGTCGTTCTTTTTGACTTGGGAGGACTGGAACCGGTATGCAGAGAAGTATGCTCGGGCGTTTGTCTCTCAAAACTTTACTTCCGCGGACAGGGTGGTGGTCTGCGCCTCGTATGGCATGAACGTGGGGGCCAACACCATGACCCTCGCCGCCCAGCGGATCGGGATGACCATCATCCCGATAGGGCGCTGCACCTTTCCAGTAAGCCTGATGACGAAGTACCGCCCGAGCGGGATCGTGGGGAGCGTCTTTAAATTGCTTCGTTTGGCGAGACGGATGGAATCAGAGGGCTTGGATCCGAAAGCGTCCAGCATACAACGGCTCGTCGCTGGTGGGGAAAGCTTTGCTGACGAATCACGAGCGTATCTGGAGGAAGTCTGGGGGGTGCCGGCGTATAACACGTACGGCAGCACCGAGGGGACCATGTGCGGCGAGTGCTATGAGAAGACGGGGTTGCACGTGCCGGAGGACTTGGTGCATCTGGACCTATACAACCCAACCTTGGACAACTTTGCGACAGATGACGACTGTGGGCGGATTGTGTTAACTACCCTGCTGCCGCCCGGGAGCAAGACCGGAACGCTCCTGCTGAATTATGACACGGAGGATACCACCGTCGTGACCTCCCGGGATCGGTGTCCCTGTGGCCGTACCCACCTCAGGATTATGCTCCCGCAAAGGGAAGCTGAAACAGTGTGGGTAGCTGGCTCACCGTTTAACCGGGTGGACATCGAGCAGAGCGTATTTCAGCGCGAAAACATGGAGCATCTCACAGGGGAGTATGAGGCGTTCCTCTACGGAGACGCTGGGAAGACCACGCTCCAGGTCAGCATGGAGTGTCTGGATACCAGTTTATGTGAAAGAGAGCTTGTCGCTGAGAACTTCCTCAAACGGTTCTTACGGCACCAGCCGCGCCTCTCTGAAGCACGCCACGACGGCACCTTTGAGATCCGCTTTAATTTTACTAAGCCAGGTGGTCTTGAGTTTTACCGCATGACCGGCAGGCCAAAGCGTTTGGTGGACCGTCGCTGAGCTTAAATAAAGCGAAGCGGGCACCTGAACGTGTACCGATAACAAGATGAAGACCCTCTTGCACAACCTCACTATCGCCTCCCACACCGCAGATGGGAGGGGCCTCCTGCTCAAATGGCAAATGCCCCTGCCGTTTGTATTGCACGACTATGTCGCATTTGAGCCGCCTCCTTGCCGATTTCGGAGGAGAGCTCGGCCTTGGCGCAGCGGATGACGTCATCAACGCGACGCTCGCATCTCCTTCCCCACGGCTGAATCAGTGTTAGTGCTTCGCAGTCTGCGTAACGGTTGCCTAAAAAAACTAAGCACGTCGTATCAACTCATGAACCATCATAGCGGCCCGTTGTCTGCCTGGTTACCGTTTCATACAGTTCCTTTGCCCGACGACTTTCTTTGACGTGGTCAACCATCATTCGAGGATACCCCAAAGGAACAGGTGTCGTCGGCGTGCTGAGAGCGTGAATACGCTCTGGCGGCACCGCACGTAGCTCCGGCAGCCACGTCTTAATATACTGACAGTCTGGGTCGTACTTTCGCTGCTGCACCCACGGATTAAAAATCCTGAAATAAGGCTGGGCATCAGATCCAGTAGACGCACACCACTGCCAATTTCCGTTGTTGACCGCGGGGTCGTAATCGACCAGCTTTTGCGCAAAGTACCGCTCACCCCAGCGCCAATCGATATGGAGATCCTTCACGAGAAACGAGGCAACGAGCATCCGCACGCGGTTGTGAACGAAGCCCGTTTCGTTGAGCTCTCGCATGCCCGCATCGATAATGGGAAAGCCGGTCCTCCCGTCACACCAGGCGTGGAATGCGGCAACGTCGCCGCTCCACGGCAACGCGTCATATTTGCGATGGAACGCGTGTCCAAAAACGTGAGGGAAAAAGCTAGCGATGTAGTAGTAAAAATCACGCCAATAGAGCTCGGTGATAAGTCGGTGCTCAGGCCCGAAGTGGTCAGCTATGGCGTGGTAAACCTCGCGGACAGAGCACGTGCCGAACTTGTTATGAGCCGAGAGTCTCGTAGTGCGCGATTGTGCCGGACACTCGCGCTCGCTCTCATAATCCTCGAATTGCTCCATGTTGGCGAGAATTTCTAGCGCTTTGACTCTTCCCGCTTCTACCATTTGTTGCTTGTGCGCCTGCACTAGCGTGCTGTCTTCTAGTGACATAGCCAGTGTAGCACGGTGCGGAGAGAAATTGCTTGGAACTGTTACCTCCGCCTGTCGCACCGGGATTGTGCGCGCTTTCTTAAGGAAATGAGAGAACATGGCGTACGGCGCTTGTGTACTCGTTGCTACTTCTTGGGGGTCATGAAGCAACACGTCCGAGCAATCATGGAAGGCAACCCCCTCTTTTAGACAGGCAGCTGCAATTGCAGCGTCCCGCTTTTTGCTAAAGGGTGTGTAGTCCTTGTTTAGAAAAATAGCGTCATAGTCTCTCCTCTTGTTCATACGATTGATGACGTGCTCTGCTTGACCTTCGAAGATTGATAGCGGGGCCCCTACCTCGCTGAGCTGCTGGGCGAGATCCTCAAGTGATAATATCATAAATCCGAACGCCTTGCTGCTAAAATATGGATGCTGAGAGGCCTGCCGCGGGTCAACGATGAAACATGGTGTGACTGTGTCCGACGTGCGTGCTGCTTCGATAAGCCCTGTGTTGTCGCAGAGCCGGAGATCTCTTCTGAAAATAAAAAGGGCCTTCTGGTATATGTGCTGGTCACGTTGCT
>JAJRBK010000151.1 GCA_028679495.1 Methanobacteriota archaeon | reverse complement strand
GCCCGCAGGGAGTGGCTTGACCCCATTGAAATGGCCATCTACAACGCTGATCTGATGAAAGTGCTCGCGGCAACCGGGACGTTTAGAGTGCTACAACAGGCGCTTGACAAGAGTCTCACAGCCATAAAGGAAGGGAAGGAACCCGAGCTTCCAAAGATTGTCATGACAGCGGAGAAAGCAACAATAAACGAGTTCTGCAACCCCTACGCTAGAGCAAAAGCCATAGCGGCGTACGAGATGGCAGCGAAAGTTGCTGACGTTAATGTCAAAGCGTGTTTCATGACGAAAGAGTGGGAGAAATACGTTCCATTGACGGCTGCTTCGCATGACATGATGCGAACTGCGGCCAGACTTGTCGATGAAGCAAGAGAGATGGAAAAGGCAAACGATACAGTTCTGAGAATGCCGCACGGAAAAGACGGCGAGATACTCGTGAAGTGCGACCTCATATCTAAGCCTGGACCGCAAGAACAGCCGCAATAACTTTAAGCGGCTTTTCTTTCTTTTTCTTTTTTTGTCACTAAAAGCGCAGCTTACGCTCTTTGTGTGCTAAATGCAGGCTGAGAAGGGTATAGAACCTTAACTAGTCAAGTATGAAAGGACTAACGTAGAGACCGTCAATTCTAATAAGGCGCTTTACGGCATCTGCACTGAACGGTATCTTCCAAACGTGTTCGTCACTGTCCCACTTCGATGCGGGTATTTTTCGTATGCTAGCTTCGATGTTCGCTGTGTCGCCTAGGATCTTAATGAATTTCTTATCTTTCGTGCGAACCGCCCACGTATCCTGCTGTGATGTAGAGAGACAGTGTACGGTCGGATGGAGCTTGACACCGTTTCGCTTAAGGTGTTCAAAGGATGATCGATCGATCGGTAATATCCACGCTTTTTCGACGTTATCCCAGCGCCCACGGCCGCTTGGTGATGCACCGACTCTGTGCTGCGGGCTGATTGTGCTGCCTCGGATAACTAAGGCCGTGCAACCAGGGTTAAGTTCACAAATAAATCGATCTTCTCCATGCTCCTCATGCAGCGGCTGTGCTGAGATGTTTCTCCTTGCCTCCTGATGCTGCTGTGAATTCGCTTTATGATTATCAGCTTTCAAAGGAGGCTTCGGCGAACCGTCAAGCGTTTTAAGAGCTATTTTAGCGTGGAGCTTAACGTCTTCAAAGGTGCTATGCGAAGCAGCGTCAACCAAGATATTATAGGCAAGATCGTGCGTGCCTGAGGCTAACGCTATTGCTTCGAGCGCTTCAACGGCCTTGAATCGCTGGTGCTCGTTGTCATCGTTAAGTGCCTTCTGTAGCACGTCGACTTTTTTAAACCGTGTTAAGCGGTCAAAATCATATTCACCCATAAAATCACCAGCGTTTCTTTACTAAATCATAATATTGAGAGCAGAATATAAATATTTGCCGAATCAAAGAAATGACCAGACTGTATTAAATCACCGAGTGCTGATGAAATACCATATTCAAACTAAACACGACGCTCCTTACGCTCCTGTGTGTACTCGCTGTCCGCGAACTGGTGCTTATCCATGTCGGAGTAAACGTTAGGCTGCCCGCTTTGATTGCGTGCGTTGTTATCTGGGAAACCTGATTCATCCTTTTCGATAGCCCTCATTTGTTCACATTTTGCTTTTGCTGCTTTCAATGCTCCACGCCATGACCCATAGTCATTCACAGCTTTGTTGTACACGTCGGGATGGCGTAGTTCAGCGTTCGTCGCAGTCATATCAAACCGGTTTCTGTAGAGCCCTATAACATCGTCTAACACGTCATAGTTGAGGGCCACTTCGAGAGCTTTCTCGAGGGTCCCATATATCAGTTCAGCCACGAGCGTTAACTTAGGATGGTCATAGAGTCCGTCCATCCCAAGCTGTCTAATCTTTTCGCGGATGAATTTTTCGAGCTCTGCATCCGACATCTGTAAGCAATACGCAGCTCAAGTATAGAAGAATTGTGGTCTTATTGTTCAGGCTTCGTCGTTCCTTTATAAGGAACGTCACGTGGTCTAGAATGCAGTTTCGTTGGGTCGAGTGTCCGCTGCCTCGTCAAGATTGCGCCCTGCCAAGCGCTTCCGTGAGTATCTCCATGAGGTCGCGCTCTTTGGTCGGCTTGGTGTGCGCCAACGCGTATGATTTGCTCAGACTTTCGTATATTCTTACGGCAGCAGGCTGCTCCAGACCGGCCTCTTTTAACACGGTTTTGTTATAAAAAATATCGCTTGGGCTCCCAGTTGCAATGATGTGTCCCGCAGCTATAACGTAGATTCGGTCAGCAAGTCTAGCAGCTAAATCCATGTCGTGCGTTGTGATGACCACGCTTATACCGTTCTTATTTTTTAAGTCAAGCAACAGAGATTCAATTTGTCGAGCATGGACAGGATCTAAATCACTAGTTGGCTCATCGGCAACGAGTACTTCAGGTCCCATCGCCAATACCCCTGCAATTGCAGCGAGTCTTTTCTCTCCCTTGCTTAAGTAATAAGGAATCCGTTGCACAAGGTGAACGGCGCCTATGCTTTCCAATGCGCTGAGTGCAACGCTACGCGCTTCCTCTACATCAAGCCCTTTATTGAGCGGCCCGAACATTACATCATCGAGCACAGTAGGCGCAAAGAGTTGGCTATCCGCATCTTGGAAGACTAGTCCCACGGCTGTAATAACGCCTGTTTTGGCGGTGATTTCTTGCTGTAACACGACAAGCCTTCCGATACTTGGCTTCAGAAGCCCGTTAAGGTGCTCTATAAGGGTGCTTTTCCCCGCTCCATTGGCCCCGCAGATCGCAACGATCTCACGCTTGTAAAGCGAAAAACAAACGTTGTGCAATGAACTCGTTCCATCGGGGTAGACATGCTTGAGGCAATCAACGTGAACAAGTTCATCATCCTCAAGTGGTCTGTACTCACACCCGCTGAAGCTTTTTTCGTCGGACATATGTTAAAAAACCCCCCTCAAATAATAGTAGATTGACGCGCACGACGTAAGGATTATGCACGCATATCCCCAGTAAGACGGCCTCGGTACATTGTAAGAAGCAGTGAGCCTTCCGTCGTACCCTCTTGATTGCATAGCTTTTGCCACGCGTTCGGCATGATCGAATGACCTGATAAAAGCAAGAGCAAAGACAGAACCATAGAATCTTCCCCGCTTCGAAAAACTTGATAAGTGGAGACCTCCCCGGCTCTCCATAGCTGTAAGTGTTGCGTCCAGTCCATCAAATGCCAAGAAAATGAATCTGTAAGAAAGGAGCGCAATTTGATTAAGTGGATATGGCAGCGTCTTCGAGACGACACGTGTTAAGTAATTGTATTTGGTTGTCATAAGTATGATCAAACTGTAGATGACTCCAGTGAGGGCTCTGATCATCAACGCTGCGAGGAACACTATTCCTTGTAAGGTAAGCTGTAATGATCCGTAGCTTACCAAGACATATCCTGGTACGGTCCATACGAGCAGAAAGCCGATACTCACGACGAAAAAAACAGGCAACGTGCACCAATATACTAACAATAAGAGTGGCAGCTTGGCGATCCAAAATAAAAAAACGACGAGCATTAGTATGGCAAACAAGAGCGTGATATCAGAAACAACTGTGACATCAAAGATGAGCACTGGGAGCAGTGCTATTTTCGTCCATGGACTGACCTGGTGCACTAAGCTGGACCCACGCTCTGAGAAGTGTGTGATCAGCCCCAGATTGGGTAGGTGTCGCTCAAAGCCAAACCGCGTCATCGCTTCCTCTTTGTGTCGGCTCGGTTATCGCCGTTTAAACGAGTAACTATTATTAGCGCGACGTGCATAAAGTCTTCTCAAAAGACACACGCGCCATTTAAAAAAGCAGCGGCTTAATAACACAGAAAAACAACGCTTTGACAAGTAGGCGCTGCATTGCCTGGTAGAATGACGCCGGCTTTTTCAATATCATGAGAGCGTTCTATATTGGCCGTTTTCAACCATATCACTTCGGACATCAAGAGATCCTCGAAGAGATCGCTCGGGAATGCGACGAGATAATCATCGGGGTAGGGAGCGCACAGCTCAGCCACACGTTCTTAGATCCGTTTACTGCCGGTGAACGCATATTAATGATCACTCATTCCTTAGCGTACTTAGAATCAGCATTATACGTAATCCCAATCGAAGACATTCGCCGAAACGCAGTATGGGTCTCTCACGTCACGTCGATGACCCCTGCGTTCGACGTTGTGTATACGAATAACCCCTATGTAGTTCGTCTGTTTAGCGAGGCAGGGTTTGACGTGAAATCGTCGCCGCTCTACCAGCGTGAGGTGTATTCAGGCTCTGAGATTAGAAAAAAGATGCTTTATGATGAGCCTTGGGAGCACTTAGTCCCGCAGGCAGTAGTTGAAGTAATCGAACAAATTGATGGTGTAAACAGGCTGAAGGAAATATCAAAAGAAGACAGGTTTTCAGATATCAAGATACTCTAATAATTAGGAATACTGATCGGGCTGGTGCAGGGCCCTGCATTATTAAAAGTATCCTAGCGAATGGAGCAATCCTGCTACGATTAAAATTACGCCTGTGAAGAGCAAGATTAGAGATAGCCTTGCTTTATCAGTCGTTTCTTTGCTCGAGGGCTTGGTTCTTTGGTCCAACGGTCGCCGTTTCGTCATGTTTTGTCGCCATTTTGCTCGTTTCAATGGATCGTCGAAGCTATCTACTATTTCGGTTGTTTATCTGTTTTTGCATGC
>JAJRBK010000150.1 GCA_028679495.1 Methanobacteriota archaeon | reverse complement strand
TGATCCGCACGATGCGATAGATCCAAAAATGCTTGCTGCGCTAAAAGCGTTGAAAATAACACTTCCTCAACAGTTTAAGGCAATGACAACGCCTGATCTACGTGAAGATTTAGATTAGCACACGCTGCTTGTCTTGGCTTCCTTAATCAAACAACGCTTCATGCTTCAAGTATCAGTAAATAGGTGGGCAGATCTATAAGGTGAAAGGCGGTGCTTCTCTGATCAACCTTAAGCTTAGATACTTAGAAGTATTCCGGTTGCTACCGGGAGAATCAGGTTATCATCAATATATGGTGGCGTCAAGAGCTCTAGGATTGCAGTTACAAGAGCAACCGAGATTGCTGCGACAGGGGCGACGAAAAATGCTAGCAAGATCCCTGTAGAAACGAAGAACGCTAGTGTTCCCTCGAGCGTCTTGCTGTTCAAGACTCTATGCTTGCCCGCATAGTAGCCAGTAATTGTAGCGACTGCGTCACCAACGGCGAGAACGAGAATACTAAGGGCAGCAACAAACGGCGTAAATAGGAGAACGGCCGCTAAAGTTCCAATAAAAAAGGTAATTGCCCCACGGGCCGTAAACTTGCTTGGTCTGTCAAATTGTTCGAACAGCCATATGAAAAATCGGACATGGTGCACCTGATAAAGATAAGCCGAAATCAGTAAACCGACGATGAGCAATAGATTAACGGTTACAACCAGTTCATGCGGAAGTGAGACGACTAAATACGCAAAAATTACGCCTAATATCAAATGCGCTAGCTTGCGTCGCAGCTCGAGCATATGAACGTAGATATGTTGGACAGTACAAAATATTACCGACGGCGAGCTTGGCACGTTGTATAGCATCGAGACGAGATTTGTTCGCCGATTCTTAATACAGTCTTTTTTAAACAGCGTAGAACAAGCTTTCCATTTGAAGAAAGCGTTAAATAATGCTAGGATGACTTCGTGTTACAGTTCTCATGTTCCAGTTAATGCCAGGACTACTCTATGTGATCGTTATTACCGTTGTTTTTACGGTCCTCCTCATCGGCGGTACAGCGGCGTCCTTGCTCACTCAAGCACGCGCCATTGTCCGAAAGCGATATATCGGGCCAGTGTTTAGCGAGAGTAACACGAAGAAGGTGTCCAAGCTCCGGCCAGTCCTTGTTACCGCAACGGGAGTGCTTATCAGCGTGAAAGATGAGGCCACAAACCGCTTGCTCACTACCTTTAAGATGCCTGCTGAATTGAGACATTACCATGAGTTTTTTTTTGCCAGGCCGTTTTTTTCGTCCAGCGCGTACCTTGTACCACTGAGAGATGTTCTTGAGACATCAATAGTTGATAATACGCTTGCTGTAACGTTCAAACACGATGACCGCGAAATTACCCTTCGGTGCAAGAGCTGCAATCTTGCGAAATGGATTAATACGCTTAATAGGCTGATATAGAACCATAAATAGCGTTATAAACAATAAGTAATTATTCAGTACGGTGATTGATTAAGGAAATGTCTCAAATCAAGCGACTAGTTTTGGACGTCCTGAAGCCCCACGAACCCACAATGGTAGAAGTGGCAAGCGCCATAGGAGATATCAAAGATGTAGACGGGGTGAACATGAGTCTCTATGAAGTAGATCAGCAGACAGAAAATGTAAAAATAACTGTCGAAGGAAGCGACATAAACTACGACGTCGTCCTTCGAACCATAGAGAATCTAGGAGCGGTAGTTCACAGCGTCGATGAGATCATTGCTGGGAAGAAGATTGTAGAAGAGGAGGAAACACTTCACGACCGGGGGTGAGGTGAAGCCGTACTTTTTTGTATGCCCTAGGTACGATTGTAATAAATCACGAACGCTATTATGGCCTTCAACATTGAAGAAGGACGTTATATCATCTTGGGATCCATCGATGGACTCCTCGCAACGCTAGGGATCATAGTAGGCGTCTCAATTACCGAAGCCCAAAGCTCGATTGTCATCAGCGCAGCGTTTGGGGGGGCGATTGCGCTAGCGATGACTAACGGCCTCGGCTCGTATCTCGCCGAGAGTACTGTCATGTATGGAAAACTCGCCGAAACTGAAAAGTCTCTGCTGCGCGATCTGAGCGATACGTACATCGAATCTCAGACAAGAAAAAAGATAATAAAAGATTCGATAACCCACGGAGGTGCCAGTTTCCTTGGTAGCTTGGTTCCTTTAGCTCCATATATTCTGTCTGCGGGCTCTTTAGTTGTTTCAATAGTGCTCAGTCTAGGCAGCTTAGTGGTTTTAGGTATCTATTCCGGTTTTGTTTCGAAAACAAGCTACATAGTGTCCGTGATAAAGATGGTAGGACTAGGCGCCCTTATCATTGTCACCATCCAGCTGTTAAGGCTGAGTCACTTAACTGGATGATAGGGCGTAGGCTTAAGATGGATTTAGCACATAATCAACTCTATAACCCCTTCTGAGGACGCAAGAGGGTTTCAGTGTGGAAAACGAGATCGTGAGGTATATGCGCTTGCTTTATGATCGAGGGCTTACCTCTTCCTTGAGCGGTAATGCCAGTACTCGACTCAACGACATGGTGTATATCTCTCCAACCCACATTCCCTGCTATCGAATTAACGAAGACAACGTGTCTGTAGTGACCATAAAAGGGAGGCATGTTGCAGGCAAACCACCATCAAGCGAATTGCCGACTCATCTCGC
>JAJRBK010000248.1 GCA_028679495.1 Methanobacteriota archaeon | reverse complement strand
GTCAGGGAGCGGTCCGCGACCGCCGCGGCGACCTGCGGAAGGTCGAAGTGACACAGCACATTGCGTACGAAGACGTTCGCGCCGTGTAGATAACGGTCCGAGCGGCATAGGGCGGCGTAGGAGATCAATCCGCCTTCGCAGACGGCGGAGTGAATTCTGTTGTCGAGCGCGGCGGCGAACAGCGTCCACAGCGCTCCCATTCCACGGCCGATGACCCGGACGCGGTCAAGTTGCGCATCGGATCTGCTTAACGCATAGTCTACGCCTCGCACGACGTCCTGGACTCTCATGCCAATGAGCGACTCGTCCATGAACCACGCCATGTACGACATCGCAGTTTCGACGTCCTCCAGGTGCCGGAACGGACTGCGGGAGGAACCGGAGGCGTCGTGCGGCGGTTGGGTTTCGCCGATGCCGCGGACATCGACGGCGACGACCAACTCACCCGCCTGGGCCATTCTCTCGAGCCGGCCGAACTCCATTCCCTCGGCCTGTATTCCGCGTTCGTGGACGAATACCGTGACTGGGGCGGGCCGTTTCAGATCGCCGGGGACAAAAACCCAGGCCGGGATGTAGATGCCCGGCTCGGAGAGAAATTCGACTTTCTCGACCGAGTATCGTTTTCTCGGCGTCGTCACAAGGTGGCGAACCTCGAGCGGGTCAGTCACGCGCCGGTAAGCGAGCAACCGCTGGATCGTCTCGCGCATCCGGGTTCGATAGCCGTCGAGTTCCGCCGGCGTCGCCGGCAATTTCTGTTTCGGCGGCAGTGTGGTTTGTTTCCTCAGGATCAGCGAGAAGATGGTCTGGCCCTGACGCGAATAGCGGATAGAGCCGTTCGGAGTGCAGTAGAGGTTCGCAGCGGGCTCGGGCTGGAAATCGGGTTCTTCGGCCGGTCCCGGACGGCCCTGGAACCAACGGCAGAACCACCGCGTGTTAGCGAGCCGAAGCTTCACGGTCCAGGCATGCGGGTCCGTCGCCTCCTCGGTGGCGAACTTATCGGCGACGCCGAGTTGCGTATAGCGCCGCCGGATGTGCTCCGCTGCGGCATTGAAGCGCGGGGAATAGTGCTCGATGGTGGCGAGCAGAGGCCGGGGCGCGATCGCGGCGTGGATGTCGCAGAGGTCGATCCCGTACACTGCCGCGGAGAAGATGTTCTGCTCGACGTCGGAGGGCCCCACAGGCGCCCCGGGAGCGACTGTCACAGGCCATCGGTGCGCAGTGCCACCTTCATTCACGACGGCGCACCGGACACGCTCGTCGAGGGCGCTGATGAACATTGTCAGTGTCCCCCCGCCCGAAAGCCCGGCGCAGCCGATGCGCTGCGGGTCCACTTCTCTCCGCGTCAGCAGGTAATCGATCGCTCGCATCCCATCCCAGATGAAGTAGTGCGTGAGATTCTCGCCCATCAGCAGCAGGAGCTGTCCCGCCATCGAGTGTTCCCAGGTGCCCGTGACGAGGCCGTCCTCGGTTTCGCCGGTCCGCGGATTCCAGAACTGCCTGCGCTCGCCCTGCCCGATGGGGTCGTAGGTGAGCACCACAAATCCTTCGCGGACGAGGCTGAGGCAGGGAAGCTGGTAAACGGGCAGGAGCCGCGCGCCGGCCGAATGCCCGCACGGCGCGATGATTCCCGGGAACGGTCCCGGACCGGCGGAGGGGATGTAGAGATTGCCGGTTACCCAGAAGTCGGGCCGGCACTGGAATATTACGTTTTCGACGCGGTATCCCTTCCGCTGGAATCCGCCGGTCACGACAGGATCGAGCGGGCAGCGTTCGGGGTAGGGGCCGGTCAGCTCGCGAAACTTCGCGCGAACGAACCGGTTGCGCGTCTCAACTTCGGATGCGGTTGCGATCCGTTCGCGGTCGCGGTCCCACCGGGCGGCGAGCGCATTCAGCCGCCCCGCGAGGAACCGCAACAGCATATCGGGATGTTCGCCGCCATAGGAGGCAGCGCCAGAAAGTCGTGGAGCGGCCACGTCGTTCAGGATGGCCGCCCCGCTTGAGAAGGTAAAGTGCCGCCGGGTCATATCGGGTCAGGGTCCGCATCAAGCCGCTGTCGCACAGCAATGATTTCAGGTGAGCATACCCCAGGAAGGCCGAAATGGTCAAGGCGAACGGAAAAACAGATTCGATACCCCTAAATTACAGGAGTTTCCTCAGATTCTGAACGCTGATCGCGGCAACCGGAGCAGGCTCAGCGACTTGCCGGGATGCTGAAGTGGCGGGGGACGAAAACCGTGGTAGAAGGGTTTTGCGAAGAACTCATTCCATCACAGGAGCCGTCCCCTCGTGCAAGATAGCAAACTCCGTTCCCGGCTGAAAGCGCAGTTGACGAAGTTCACGCTGGAGCTCGGCCAGGCCCTCAGTCGTCCCCAGCAGAAGTTCGTCGGGCAAATGCTGTTCGGCATTCAGGCCAGTCAGGACGTCAAGCTGAGTAACATCGCGCGCAGCCTCCAGGAAGAGATCGCGTTGATCAAGACCGAGGATCGGCTCTGGCGCAACCTGAAGGCGAGACAGTTGGAGGCAGAGCTTACCACTCGCCTGGTGAAGATGGCCTGCGCGCGCATTCAGTCAAACACGGTGTTGTGCCTGGACCTGAGCGACGTTCGCAAAGAGTATGCCAAGAAGATGGAATACCTGGCGGTGGTCCGCGACGGAAGCACGGGCGAGATGCATCTGGGCTACTGGCTGTGTGACGTCACGGCCGCCGAGGTGAACGGCAGCGAGATCGTACCGCTGTACCAGAAACTGTATTCGGCCGAGGCCCAAGACTTCGACAGTGAAAACGCCGAGGTACTGGCCGGAGTCGATCTGGTCAGAGAGCACACGCAGGGCCGGGGCATCTGGGCGGTGGACCGCGGCGGAGACCGCAAGAAGCTGCTGGAGCCCTTGCTGGACCGTGCTGAGCGCTTCGTGATCCGCTCCACCGGGAAGCGGTTCGTCGTCAATCGGCGCAATCTGAAATCGAGCGTGGCGGAGTTGGGCGCCAAGTGCCGGCTGCGGCATCGCGCACGTGTCATCAAGATTCAGGATGGGCAGGAGAAGACCTACGAACTCCGCTATGGCATCGAGCCAATCCGGCTGGTTAGCCGCCAGGAGCAGTTGCACTTGGTGGTCGTCGCCGGCTTCGGGGAAGAGCCCCTGCTGCTACTCACCAACGTGCTCGGTCGAGCGCGGGACTCGCAATCGCTATGGTGGATCGTGCAGATCTACCTGACGCGCTGGAAAATCGAGGAGACTTTCCGCTTCGTCAAACAGAGCTACAACCTGGAGGACATCCGCGTGATGAAGTACCAGCGGCTGAAGAACTTAGTCGTGCTGGTCACGGCGGCCGCCTACTTCGCGGCAACCTTTCTCGGCCAGAAGATGAAGCTGCGCATCCTGTGTGAAAAACTGCTGATCATCTCGCAGCGCTTCTTCGGGATTCCGCCCTTCCGATTCTACGCGCTGGCGGATGGGATCAAGAACGTCCTCACCCGAACCTGCCCAGATCCCTGGGCGCAGCCGCCCCCCAGCCGGCAACTCGAACTCATGTTCGGCTGGGAGGGCCAGAAAATCTGAGGAAACTCCTGTTGTTTTTTTCTCTTGACAGGTCGCATGAGTTGGTGGAGAATCAACCCAATTCGGTCTTTTATTTGGTCTTTTACTGAATTGGAGGCATTAACATGCGTCAAGCAGGATTGGCATGGAAACTCTGTCTCGTGTTGCTCCTCGCGAGTCTTCTCGCACCTCTGGCCTCGCCCCAGGCCAGCACAAGTACCGTGAGCGGAACAGTGCGCGACCAGACGGGCGCGGTGATTCCCGGTGCGTCGGTCGCTCTGACGAACACGAACACCAACATCACGTCGAAATCGAGCACCAACCAGGTGGGCTTCTACATTTATCCCGGTGTTCTGCCCGGACCGTACCGGTTGGTAGTCGAGACCTCCGGGATGCAGAAGTTCGAAGGCACTCTGACGGTTCAGGTCCAGCAGAGTGCGGTCGTCGACGTGGCCATGAAAGTCGGGCAGACCGCGACGGAAGTTTCGGTGCGGGACGTGACGCCGATGTTAACGGTGGACAATCCCACGCTGGGCGCCACCCTGGAGCGGACCCGCATCGATCAGTTGCCGATCAACGGCCGCACCGTGACCAGCCTGCTGCAAACGGTGCCGGGCATGGAGGGCACGCGCGCCTTCGGGTTGCGGGATTTCTCGTTCGAGATGGTGCTTGACGGCGCGGCGCTCG
>JAJRBK010000149.1 GCA_028679495.1 Methanobacteriota archaeon | reverse complement strand
TGGGACGTGACGTCGCTCCAGGCTTCTTTGCATGGGTGATTCCTACACACGAGCATACGCTGCGGATTGGCCTCTGCTCTACCGAGCGATCGTTCGATCGCTTGCAGCATCTTATGCGCCGCTTATCGGAGCGGTACGCCACGTCGCTCCTTGATTTTTCGGTCGGGAGCATACCGCTCGGCCCCCCTCCCTCTACGGTCGCCGACGCCGTCATGATCGTCGGCGACGCTGCAGGACAGGTGAAGCCCACGAGCGGTGGGGGGATCTATCCAGGAGTCCGGTGTGCTAAGATCGCGGGAGCAGTCGCTGCGCAGGCCGTGTTGCGTGATAACGTCTCAGCGGCATCGCTTATGTCGTATGACGCGAAGTGGCGGTCTGATGTTGGACGCGAGCTTGCAACAGGCTGGCGTATCCGTCAGACGCTTAACGCGCTGAGTGATTCCGACTTAAACGAGCTTATAGCAGCGCTTGACGATGGACGCATGCTTGACATCATCACCAAATACGGCGACATGGATCGGCCCTCGGTCGTGCTTCGCAAGCTGTTGCTGAGCACCAAGGCCCCTCGGCTGCTTAAGCTCCTGCGTCCGATGCTAAGAGCGAGCCTCACGAAAGGATAACGAAAGACTGCGCGGGGTGAATGAGCCGAGACGAACGGGCGATACACCGAGCATCACGTGCGTGTTGTGTGCGCCATCTGCGCTATTTAAAGGTTGGTCAAAAGCATTAATGTATAAGAGGCGGAAAGTGTAGTATGATGGATCTACAAGTTGACGTACAGGCGAATCGACCAGAATTCTCCATAAATCTCACGCGTGTGGGTGTGTCCAACGTCAAAAAGCTGATCAAGGTTACCCGCCGTGATAAACGGCCGATTATTTTAGTTTCCGAATTTGACTTATTTGTTGACCTGCCCTCCGATCGCAAAGGTGCCAACCTGAGCCGCAACTTCGAAGTCATGGATCTAGCGCTCGAGGACGCGCTTAACGCTCCGGTGTACGAAATTGAACAATTTTGCGGCGATGTCGCCGAGAAACTCCTCGAGCGGCACGAGTACGCGTCGCGCGCCGAGGTGCGGATGCAGAGCGAGTATATGGTGCGGCGCCAGACGCCGAGCACTGGTACTACGACTCAGGAGATCACGAACATCTTTGCTGAGACGACGACGTTTCGTACGGATGACCAGCAACACAAGACGCGCCGCATGATCGGCGCTGAGGTGGTCGGCATGACCGCCTGCCCGTGCGCACAAGAGCACGTCAGAGAGCTCGTTGAGATGCGTCTCAGAGAACTCAAGGTCTCGCAAGCGGACATTGACGCGTTCCTCCGGGACATCCCGCTTGCAACGCACAACCAGCGCGGCCGAGGAACCATCTCCATCGAGGTGGGCTCCGGCTATGAGGTACCACTAGATACCATTATCGAGATCGTTGAGGACTCGATGAGCTCAAAGATCTACGAGCTTCTCAAACGGACGGACGAAGCGGTGGTCGTGGAAACGGCACACAAGAACCCAAAGTTCGTTGAGGACTGTGTCCGCGTCATGGCACATAGAGTGGTTGAGGCGTTTCCCTACCTCCCCGATGACTCAGTCGTGACAGTAAAGCAGGTCAACGAGGAGAGCATCCACCGCCACAACGCTTTTGCCGAACGCGTTGCGACGCTTGGCGAGCTTCGCCAGGAGCTTGCCATCGAGCACGAGATCGAGGTCAAAGCGTTTTGTGAGACCTAACCTCGCAGAAGGGTTTGTGATTGGAACCCTATGAGCTTCTCGCCGAAATAGACGCCGTTAACGGGCAGATACGTGATGCCGGGCGTGCGCGCCTTGAACTTGTCGAGCAGTTCAACCAGGAGCTACGCACCCTGATACGATCTTTTGAGGAAACTCCTGACACCTTTCGTGTCTATGTTGACCTTGTCAAGCGCCTAGAACGAATTGCGCGCCGAGTCGAAAAAGCGCATGGCGAGGGAACGCTTGATCACACCGAACATTTCGACAAGGCGCTTGCCGTTTTAAAAAAGCGCAAGTTTCAGACGGCCACAGACGAGCTCGATCGCATCCCTGTTTTAGGCCTCTTGGCTCGGCAGCGTTGGCTTTTTGAGGAATACAAAAAGGCGTACGCCACCCTGCGCGCACGGCGCGATAACCTCGAGCGCGAACTCGCGACAAAATCCGCGTACTACGGTTCATTGCAGCGCGTTGAGACCGCCTCGTTTGAGGAGGTGGCCTCCCTAGAGGCACGGATGGAAGTGTATAACGCCGATGTGGGTGCATTCTTAGAGGCGTTCTTCAAGCAAGCTCCTGCTGCGGAAAGCCTCAAGACGGGCCTTGATGCGTGCTATCATCCCGAACTTGGGTTCCCACAGCCGCTGCGTCACGACCACGCTGAGCGCCTCCTTGTGTTTCTGCAGCGGGAGGCCCTCGGATCCATTCCGTTACATCGACTCTTGGAGTACGCGAAGTACTCAGATAACAAACTCTCACACTACGTCACCGACACGATCGCCTTCAGGCAGGTCATGGAGGCAAACATCACGTGGCTTGAAGCGCTTGATGATGTCAAGCATCGTCCAGCGCTGAAGCTGTCCCTTGCCGAGCTTGGCTCGTCCCTTGCCGTGAAGATTCCTCGGATGATCGCATTCCTGTCTAAGCGCGACGCTCCGACCGACATGATCACGTTCCTTCGCGACACGCAACGGCTCGTTATGTCTGGACGCTACGACCGGATTCGTACAACAGCGACGGTGAATCGTGACCACCTTGAGCGGATTCAACAGGGCACACACGTTCACGATCTTACCGCCCTCAATGAGGAGCATGCTCGCCTAAACGAGGAGCTTAAACAGTTGAAGGAGCCGCGCGAGCTTGAGCTTGCGTAATAACCGCTACGATGCTTAAACGTGATGCTACGTCGCCTATCCCGAACGGCTGAGACGACCGTTTTATGCTACATTGATGCTCTTTCTGCCCCTCGACGACGGGCGTTCGTGCGGGCAACGTTCTTATAGTTTCTCCTGCTACTTCCCTACTGATCATCGATGGACGCGTGCAATAACGATATACTCTTCCAAACGTTTCTTACCACGGCGCGCGAACTTGGGGCGACTGCTGCACAGGTCTTCAACGCACGAGACGTCGTGGTTGATGAGCGGGTGCGCCTGAAGTGTAGCGTTCCGGTGTGCAGGAACTATAACGCGTGCTTGATGTGCCCGCCCAATGTCATGCCTTTGGACGAATTTAGGGTTGTGTTGACGCGGTACACGAAGGCACTGCTCCTTCAGATTTCCTACACCGTACCAGCGGCGATGCTCGAACGTATCCACGCCTCAGAGGATCTCGCGTCGTTATACAGGGATGAAGCATACCTCGAGGGATGGGAGGAGACCTATGCGGTCATTAAGCGTAAGCTGGACCTAATCGCGGAGCGTCTCGAGGCTGCAGCGTTTAAGGGGGGCTTGAAGTATGCGACGGCCCTTTCTGCTGGGAAATGCACGCTGTGCGACGAGTGTGTTGGAGCGGGAAACCGCTGCCGGAACCCGTACAAAGCGCGGCCATCAATGGAAGCGATGGGCATCGACGTTGGTGAGACGGCACGCAATGCTGGCCTTCCCTTTAAAGAGTCCGCGGATGACCGCGTCGTGCTTAACGCGCTAATCTTGCTCTGCTGAGCGCCCCTTATCACGAAACCGAGACGAAATCCATGCTTGAACCGCAAGAGAAGACCATCATCAGCGAGGCCAACTGGGACAATTACGAGGCGATAATAAACGTGCTCAGAGCAGTTGACGCTGAGTTTGTGCCCCGCTTGACAGAGGGCGAAAACCTACGGGTTAAGGTAACACGCATCCTCAACGATCAGCGACGGGACTGGATCAAAGCGGTCGTCGACAACCGCATTGTCGGCGTTGTAGCTGTGATCTACAACTATCGGCGTCCACGCCTCGGTCTCATTGAAACGTTGGCAGTGCTCCCTCAGTACCGGCGCCTAGGTATCGGCAGACAGCTCGTTCAGTATGCAATGGCAAAACTCTTCAACTGCGACATGGATGCCGTGCTCATCACAACTTGGGAGACCAACGGCACCGCCATACGTATGTACGAGGAGCTCGGGTTCAAAAAGATTATGCGAAAAAAGGTCGAGGGATCGTACTTTAAGCTCTTTTTCCTGTTCAACTTCGACACTTCAGAACGATCGCCAACGGGGTTTTCACGCCTGTGGAGCTACCTTCGTTAGCACAAGTGCCGCACGAGCGTAAGCGACACGTGTCTCGTGGGTACGTTATAACGATACGGCCCTTCTGTGCATCGCACGACCTTAGAGCATCTAATGCCCTCGTTGCCCGCTAATTAGGCCACCGAATGCTACGCCGCGTGCCCTGTTTACTTTCCGCCGCGCTCTTCAGCCGATCCTTCGGTGCAGTAATATAGGTTGCCAAGCTCGTACTGCTCCCACACCGGGCAATCGTTACAAACGCAGTACTTCTTCTCAGGGTTCTTCGGGTGCTTTCCACGCGCGCAAAAGAGCCCGCTGTCAAGGTTATTCTCATTATAGGTCGGACACCGACCACTGTAGCAGAGGCACCTCACGTAATTGTCTTTGTTATCAGGAACGTTCATCTTATTTTCACCTCGTTCGCTTTTTTTGCGTTTTTAGGGGCACACCCTCTCGTGTTTTGACACGCAGCTTTGTATAGGTTCCTCGCTCAAAGAGCATCTGAAGGGAGGGCATGTGCTCCAAGCAGAGGGTCAGGCGTTGCGACTACAGTGCGCTATGTGCGCTGTCGATCATCACTGCACGGTAATCGTCCCCTTCATAAAGGTGTGAATGCTGCAGTGGTAGGGGAACGCCCCCGTATCGTTGAACTGACGGGTGAACGAGTTACCAGGGCTCAGGTTGCCCGACTCAAACGCCCCCGTATCAGACGTGACCGTGTGCGTCGTCGAGTCGTCAT